>NZ_LZJE01000339.1:0-10818 GCF_001666865.1 Mycobacterium sp. E136 | reverse complement strand
GCAAAATGAATCGCCTGCTGTGCTCCGCGACGATACGCAGGTCGATCCATCCTTCTCGCTCGAGCAACTCCGCGCGTACGATGCGTTCGCCCGGCGCAGCTGGTCGCCGCGAAAATTGCGCTGAAGGTTGCGGATTCGATCGAAAAGCAACCCTCAGCGCAGAAACGAGACCGCTACAGCGGGTCGCGGCCGGCCGGACACGACATACACCGCGGCCCGCCGCGACCCGTGCCCAGTTCGGATGCCTGGATCGGCAGCACTTCGATGCCCGCGTCCGCCAACCGCGCATTGGTTTCGACGTTGCGCTCGTAGGCGACCACCACACCCGGTGCGAGCGCGAGCGTGTTGTTGCCGTCGTCCCACTGCTCGCGTTCCGCCGTCACCGGGTCCAACCCCGTCGCGATGACGCGCAGCCGGTCGATGCCCATCGCCGTCGCCGCGGCCTCGACGAATGGCAGGTCGTCGTCGATCCGCACTCCCCCGTTCCCGTCGCGATGAATGGTGAACGCGGACAACGAGTCCACGACAGGCGGGTACATCACAACCGAGTAGACATCGACCATCGTGCACACGGTGTCGAGATGCATCTGCGCTCGCGACTGCGCGATCGGTACCGCGAGCACGGTATGGGCGAGATCATCGTCGAACAGGCTGCGCGCCAACGCCTCCGCACCCGCAGGCGTCGTCCGCTCCCCCACCCCGACCGCCACCACCCCCGGCGCGAGCAGCAACACGTCGCCGCCTTCGACGGGTGCGGACCGCGACTCGTACGCTCGCCGAACGCCGAGGAATCGAGGGTGATGCGCGTAAATCACGTCCGTCAACGAAGTTTCACGCACCCGCGCCGGCAGCGCCAACGACGTGATCGCCACCCTCGGGCCGATCCAGAACGACGAGTCACGTGTGAACAGCAGGTTCGGCAGCGGGTCGATGACGAAGTCGCCGCCGTGATGCATGCGTCGCACCAACGACAAGTCCGCACCCGAGAGCGGCAACTCGTTGAACGTCATACCCGCCATCAGTACATGCGCCAACGGCGCCGGCTCCAGTGAGCGCAGGTACGCCGAAAGTTCCTGTGCCAGCGGCAGACCCAGCCGCCGCGGGTCGACCGCTGCCGAGATCCCGTGCATCCGGGCCGCGCCGCTGTGCGACAGCGCCTCGGTCAGCAGGTCCGCAAGCAGCATCACCTCGACACCGCGCTCCACCAGCAGCGCGGCGAACGCGTCGTGCTCCTCCTGTGCCCGCGCCACCCAGGGCAGCCCGTCGAACAGCAGCGCATCGTTGTTGCGGGGCGTCAACCTCTGCAACTCGGCCCCTGGCCGATGCAGGATGACCGCATTCAGCCGACCCACCTCGGAGTCGCAGCCCAATGTCACAGTTAGCACCGTAACCCGCACAGGCACCTCAACTATGGTTGATGTTATGGAGTTGATTCACGAGCTGACTCCCGGCGAGATGTCCGCCCGCAGCGGCGTTGCCGTCTCGGCGCTGCATTTCTACGAGCGCGAAGGGCTCATTCAAAGCAGACGAACCACCGGAAACCAGCGCCGCTACGCGCGGGAGACCCTGCGCCGCGTCGCATTCATTCGGATGTCGCAACGGCTCGGAATTCCGCTGTCCCGCATCCGCGAAGCGCTGGCCACGCTGCCCGATGACAGGATCCCGACGAGCAAGGACTGGGCGCGGCTGTCCGCGGGCTGGCGCCAAGACCTCGACGACCGCATCCTGCACCTGCAGCGCCTGCGCGACAACCTGACCGGCTGCATCGGCTGCGGTTGCCTGAGCCTGAAGACATGCGCGCTGACCAACCCGGGTGACGTCCTCGCCGGCCAGGGGCCCGGTGCGGTGCGGCTCTGACGCATCGAACGCTTGTGCGATAGGATCGCGGACATGGAGCTGGCTCTTCAGAGCTCGCTGTTCGAGCACGCCGAACGCCGCCATCTCGGGAACGGGGCCTGGATCGATTTCCGGTCCGGGTGGCTCGACGATGCCGACGAGCTTTTCGCCGAACTCTCCGAAGTCATCCCGTGGCGTGCGGAACGCCGGCCGATGTACGACCGCGTCGTCGACGTCCCCCGCCTGGTCAGCTTCCACAATCTGGTCGACGACCCGCCGCCCCATCCCCGCCTCAAGCAACTTCGCCGTCGGCTCAACGACGCCTACGCGGGCGAACTCGGTGAGCCGTTCACCACGGCCGGACTGTGCCTGTACCGCGACGGGAACGACAGCGTCGCCTGGCATGGGGACACCATCGGCCGCAGCAGCACCGAGGACACCATGGTCGCGATCATCGGACTCGGCGCCACGCGGACGTTCGCGCTCCGGCCGCGCGGTGGCGGTAAGTCGCTACGCCTGCAGCACGCCCACGGCGATCTGCTCGTGATGGGCGGCTCGTGCCAACGCACGTGGGAGCACGCCATCCCGAAGACGGCGCGGCCCGTCGGCGCACGGATCAGCATCCAGTTCCGTCCGCACGACGTGCGTTAAGCCTTGACCGAGTTGACCGCTTCGACGAGCAGGTCACGAGCGCGCTGCGTATCGACCTTTGCGACCGGCTTGTCGGGCAGCACAAGCGGGTTGGCCGTGACGATCACCAGGAAGGGCCCGAAGCTGGCGAGGTAGTTGTACAACTCGCCGGTACGCGGCTTGCCGTCCACCGTCGTCTGCACCACTCGGTGCGTGCCCAACGTCTGCGCCCCTTCGATCTGCGGCGCCTCGACGACCTCCACCAGCCCGCGCATCGCGCCGCCCGCGAACCCGACCTTGCGACAGTTCTCGGCGGGCGCGTTCACCGACGCGGCCGCGGATGTCTCGACGGCGATCGTGATGAACCGGTTGCCCTCGCCCTCGGCCGTCGTCGCGGCCATGTTGCCCTTGGCGCCCTCGGGCAGCATCTGCTGATCGGCGAACGACGCACAGTCGGGAGGCTCGAACTTCATCCCCTGGGGCAGCTGCTGCCTGGCGAGCAGTCGCGGGTCGATGCCGGTCGGCCCGACATCGGTGACCTTGAAGTCGGGTCCGAAGCTGGCCCGCACATCCTTTACGCGCGCGATGTCGGCCGTGGACAGATCGTCCCCCGATGAGCCGGTTGCGCAGGCGGTGAGCACTGTTGTGCACGCGAACGCGGCCACGACCCTCTTCGACATCGCCGCACAATGTACCGGCCGACTAGCGCTCAGCCCCGTAACGCGGACATCGTTTCGGACATGAGGTGGGCGGCGAATTCCGAGTCGAGTTGCGGGTTCGGCGAGCCGGGATCGGTGACGACGGCGACGAACGCGACGTGGTCGCCGAGGTAGGCCGTGACGGTGTCGGCGTGCGCGCGAGTTTCGGTACCGCCCTCGACGACGGTCCTGCTCGACGTGGCCATCACGACGGTCGAGGCGTCCTCGATCGCCGGCGCGGATTCGAGAGTGACGGTTCCCGTGGTGCGTCCGCTTTCGACCGTCCACTTATGGCACTCGTCGAGCACCGCCGGGTCGAGGTCGCCGAGCGCGCTCGCGACCACGGCGTAGACGATGCCGCCGGGGCCCGATGCCGTCCAGCCGTCGGTGCTCGTCGCATGCGCGGCGGGGTCGGCCAGCGCCGCACACCTCGCGGGGTCGGTGGTCCAGCGCGCGCCGTATCCCCAAGCGGTGACCGGGCTGATGGGGCCCACGAGGTCGGAAACCTCGTACCCGTCGGGCAGGAACGTGCGTGCCCTGTCGATCCTGGCCGGGTTGATTTGTGGAGGCTTCTCGGATGTCGACTGGTCGCCCGGCGACGGGCCGGAAGAGTTTCCGCACGCGCTGGTCCAGATCAGCAGCATCGCGGCCGCGACGATGCAACGGTTGGTGACCTTTCGGCGATCAACAAGTAGTGACATCAACCCTCATGAACGGAGGCTGTCATGCGTGCTCTTTGGAGTGTGACAGCAACGACAGCGGTGGTGGGCGCCATTCTGGTGCCGACGGGGGTAGCCGCCGCGCAACCGGTGAAACCCGGTGACGCACCGAGGACGATCGCGGAATTGGAAGATCAGGGCTACGACGTCGTCATCGACCGGGTCGGCAGCGGTCCGATCAGCGAGTGCATCGTCACCAGCGTGCGCAACCCGCAGGAAGTGACTCAAACGTTCGCGGTCGGCAAGGGCAAGGATCGGGAGTACATCACGGTCGTGGTGAGCAGGTCGATCACGGTCTCGCTCAACTGTTCCCGCTGATCCCCGTCACGCAGCGGCACCCTCTGCACCGGCGCCTCCGCCGGGGTTCGCGCCGGCGCCGGCCGGGTCGGCGTCGGTGTTGCCGGGTTGCGACTCCGTCGGCGAGCCGCTGGTTCCGGTTCGATTCGGCCGGCCGGTGGGCGACGGGCCCAGCCGCACGGGCGAGTCGAACTTGATGGGCCCGCGCAGCTTCGGCAGCTTCGGGAGCTTGGGCAGCTTCGGCAGGGCGGGCTTGACGGAAACCTTCGGCGGCTTGGGCGTGAGTACACCCGTTCCGGCGTTCTCGGCCGGCACTCCGCTCACGCCCTCTTCGACCACAGCTTGGCCGCGAAGCGTCGTCGTCTCGTCGCCGGGAGCCGTCGGGGTCTCGAGCTCAATCGTGTTGTCTGCCGGCAGATCCTGTTCGAGTTGTTCGCCCGAGGCCCCCTCGCCGACGAGTTCGTTGTCTTCGGTGGCGGCCTGCTCGGGGCCGGGCGTACCCGACCACGCCATCCTCAGCCTGCTGTTGTTGGTCGACTCGGGCGGATCCGGCAGGTCGGGACCGCCGACCCCGAACGGGCTCGTGGTGGGTTCCGTACCCAGCGGACGCTCGTCGGTGATCTCCTCCGCTGCGTCGTCGAGACCGGTCGGGATCGACTTCACCAGGTTGATCGCCGTCTTGATCGGATTCCGGAACGGGAGCAGACCCACCTTCGTCGCCACGCCGGGATTCACGTCGCGCGCGTAAGCCCCCTCGATCAGCACGCGAAGCGGCGCGTCCAGAGCCGTCAGGATCGGCGACGGCACAAAGCCTTCGAACGGCATCAGGATCGGCAGCCGCTTCGACGGATAGAGGTAGTAATCGGTGTCGCCGTGAGTGCCCTGGTAAACCGCATCGTCAAAGTCGGCGTCCTGCAGATTGCCGTGGAGGTAGTAATAAGCCGCGAGCGAGTTGGCGATGGCCAGGACGTTGGTGAGGCTGGCGGGTGCGTCGCCACCCATCAAGTCGTACTGGGCGGCGGCGTCGACCGTCGGCATACACTGCTGCCCTTCCTGGCAGGTGTTCGTCGGCGTTGCGCCGTAGAAGGTGATGCCGATGATCGGGATCGTGAGACCTTCGGGGCCGCGCGCCAGGATGCCGCCGTTGGGGCGCATCGGATTGGCCAACAGGAAGAACGACGTGTCGTCGCCTTCGTCCCTCGGGTTGGCGATCAGGTCTCGCTTGACCAACGAGGCCACCACGGCGCTCTGCGAGTAGCCGAAGATGACGTAGTCCTCGTGAGCGGCGGGAGGCAGCACCGGCTCGCCAGGATTCTCACCGTTCTGGCTGGCATCGCTGTTGTAGACGCAGGAGCTGTTTCCGCGGACGCATCCGTTCAGGCTGGAAACGCCTTCGCCGACGGAAGTGTCGAAGGTCTTGCTTCCGAACACCGGGAAGAACGCTGCGGGATAGACGACCGCATAGACGTTGCCGTCGACGTCCTCGATCGGCGGCACATCCGGGCTGGTGGTCGCGGTGCCCGAAGCGGGGTTGATGAAACCCATGACCGCGTTGTTCAGGTAGTGCTGGATGTAGGCGGGGTCTTCGGACGAATCCAGCGGGTGCTCGGTACCGCCGATGATCAGCGCGCTGGCCGCCAGCTGGACCGCGGTGGCGGTCGTCCAGGCCACCGCCAGGGCGATCGCGGCGAGCAACGCGAGAACCATCGCTCCCAGCGACCGCATCACCGCCTTCGGCCGCGTAGTTTGCCCCCGCATCGCGTCTCCCTCTCGCCCCGGCCCCAACTGCCACGCAAGAGCCTGCCCACAGCTAACCATGATCAAACCAGGTAGCAAAATCCAGGGAGCGATGTTTTTCCCTGCGCAACAGCCGTTACGCACGTTTTCGACTGCAATCACGGGACGCCGCCCGTAGGCTACGGCGCAGACCGAACCGATGGAGGAGCAAATGAGCACGACTATGCGGGCCGGCGTCATCGCAATCGCGGCGGTCGCACTCGGGTTGGGCCTCGCAGGCTGCGGCTCCGACACCAAGTCCGAATCGACGAAGTCCGAGTCGACGACATCGGAGGAGACGAGCGCGTCGGAAACCAGTACGGCCGAAGCGCCTCCGACGTCGCCGCCCGCCCGAGGGACCAACTACACGATCGTCGACTACATCCGCGATAACGGGATTCAAGAGACGGCGGTCAAGCGCGGCGACCCGGGTTCGCCGACCATCGAGCTTCCCTTCCCGCCCGGCTGGAGCGACGCCGGACCGCGCACCCCGCAGTGGGCTTACGCGGCAATCGTTTCCGATGACCCAGCCATGGCCGACGATCCCCCGACCATCATCGCGCTGGTGTCGAAGCTCACCGGTAACGTCGACCCCGCGAAGATCCTCGAGTTCGCCCCCGGTGAGATCAAGAACCTGCCCGGGTACGAAGGGGCAGAGGACGGTTCGCCGTCCAAGCTCTCCGATTTCGAGGCGGTACAGATCGGTGGCACGTACACCAAGGACGGTGTGCTGCGGGCGATCGCCCAGAAGACCGTCGTCATCCCCGGCCAGGACGGGTTGTACGTGCTGCAACTCAACGCTGATGGCCGTGAGGATCAGATGACGGCGCTGATGGACGCGACGGGCGTCATCGACGAACAGACCAAGATCACGCCCTGACTCACGCTCGCGACACCGCGGAAGCGGCCATGACCTGTTCGGCCGTCGGCCGGACCCCGGTGTAGCGCTCGAACTGCTCGGCGGCCTGCAGCGCGATCACTTCCGCACCGGTGATCACCGCGATACCTGCGCTGCGCGCGGCCCTGATGAGCGGTGTTTCCGATGGGATTGCGACGACGTCGAATACCGTGTGCGCGTTGGCGATCGCGGCTTCGCCGAACGCCATTCCGTTCGCTTCCGGCCCGCCGGCCATTCCGAGCGGAGTGACATTGACCAGCACATCGGCGGTGCGCGAGCCGACATCGTGGGCATAGTCGTAGCCCAGCCGATCGGCCAACGCGCCGCCGCTCTCGGCATTCCGCGCCACGACGGTCCCCCTATCGAATCCGAGATCGCGGAAGGCGGCTCCCACCGCACTGGCCATCCCGCCGCTGCCGTACACCAGCAACGACTGCGATGGTTGCAAGTCGTGTTCGGCGATAAGCGCCTGTACGGCAAGGTAATCGGTGTTCGAAGCGGTGAGTCTGCCTTCGTCGTTGACGATCGTGTTGACCGCTCGGATGGCTTGGGCCGACTGCTCGACCTCGTCGACCAGCGCCAGCACGTCCTGCTTGAACGGCATCGACACCGAACAACCGCGGATGCCCAGCGCGCGCACCCCGCCGATCGCCGCGGCGATATCCGTTGTGGTGAAGGCCTTGTAGATGAAGTCGAGCCCGAGCAGGTCGTAGAGGTAGTTGTGAAATCGGGTACCGATATTGCTCGGCTGACCCGCCAGCGAAATGCACAGCCGGGTGTCCTTGCTCAGAGGCACCCGCATCAGCCGACTGCCCGGATGACTTGTGCGGCCATGTCGCGGATCTCCTTGATCAGCTCCGCCGAGAACGGCGGATCGGTCGGCTTCGGCACATCGATGGTGGTGGTGACCACGCCGAGATCATCGCGCTGCCAATGTGCACCGTGGCGGGTCAGTATGGTGCGCATGGCATAGTTGTCGATGAGCACGCGCGCGGTGAAGCGTTGTACACCAAGGAATTTCGCAGCGATCGCAAGAGCCCCCATCAAGAACGACCCGATACCCTTGTTCTGATATGCGTCCGCGACGATGAACGCGACCTCGGCGACCGTCGGATCGGCCTCGTCGCGCACAAGGCGCGCATCGGCGACCACCGGTCCGTCGGGCCCGTCGGTCATCACCCATACGAAATGGTGTTCGTAGTCGACCTCGAACAGGTAGCGCATCAGGGACTTGCTCGGGGTGATCATCGACTGGAACCGCCGGTACAGCGTCTCGCTCGAGAATTGCACCGGCTCTTTGGTGGTCCGTTCGTTGTCGCCGGGCAGCACAGGGCGCAGGCACAGTTCGGTGCCGTCGCGCATCCTGACCGGGGCGGGGCTGACGAAGGCGGCCAGGCGCTGCCGGGCGGTGCTCAACAGGCGGTCGAGCATGCCCGGGATCTCGAGCAGCGTCGCGAACGCCTCGCGTCCGCCGACCCAACCGTGCACCGGTTCAGTGGCAATGACCGTCGCGGTGCGGGTGGTGTCACGCAGCAGGGCGATCTCGCCGACGATCATGCCCGCGCTGAGTTTCGCGACCGTGTCGTGTCCGCCGTCTCCGACGTGCGTCACCTCGGCCGCGCCGGACCCGATCAACAAGAAGGACACCGCCAGTTCGTCCTGATGCATGAGAACCTGGCCGGAAGCGGCGTCGAGCGGGGTCAGTTGGGCGGCCAGCGGCACGAGATCCTCGGCCCGATAGCCGTCGAAAATTTCCAACGCAGTGAGTTCGTCGGCGCGAACGCCGGTCGGGCCGGCCACGCCACGAGGCTACGGGCTGCTCGTCGCGGCGGGCAAGCGACGCGGCGGCGTGCTCCGATGAACTAACCGGGCGGCAACCACCCAATTGACCGAACAGCAAATAGTGCGGGGATTGGCGCGGGTCGGCCGTGGCGCTCGCCACCGTCGGAGGACAAGTCGCTAAACGATGTGCTGCATCGATGTTGCCGCGGCCGCCCGCGGTTCCAAGTTAGCACAACATCTGAACAGGTAGACAGATAAATGGATAGATCGTAGGCTCGCCGAACCCCGCGACGCAGGCGCCGAGGTTTCTGTGGATTCCGGCGCAACACGGGTACACAGCGTCGGACGCAACAGAAAGGAACTTCATGGGCGAGTACACACTGCCTGACCTCGACTACGACTACGGCGCCCTCGAGCCGCATATCTCGGGCCAGATCAACGAGATTCACCACAGCAAGCACCACGCCACCTACGTCAAAGGCGTGAACGACGCGATCGCCAAACTCGAAGAGGCCCGCGCCAACGGCGACCACGCCGCGATCTTCCTCAACGAGAAGAACCTCGCATTCCATCTCGGCGGGCACGTCAACCACACGATCTGGTGGAAGAACCTCTCGCCGAACGGAGGCGACAAGCCGACCGGCGACCTGGCCGCCGCGATCGATGACCAGTTCGGGTCGTTCGACAAGTTCCAGGCGCAGTTCGCCGCCGCCGCCAACGGCCTGCAGGGCTCGGGCTGGGGTGTCCTCGGCTACGACAGCCTCGGTCAGCGGTTGCTCACCTTCCAGCTCTACGACCAGCAGGCCAATGTGCCGCTGGGCATCATCCCGCTGCTTCAGGTCGATATGTGGGAGCACGCGTATTACCTGCAGTACAAGAACGTGAAGGCCGACTACGTCAAGGCGTTCTGGAATGTGGTGAATTGGGAGGACGTGCAGAACCGGTTCGCCGCGGCCACCAGCAAGGCCTCCGGCCTCATCTTCTAGTCTCAGTCGAGGCGGCCGCGCGCCGCGGAGACGACGATGGAGGCGCTTGCCGATGAGTGACGGTCAGTTCAGCACGCACACAGAACTTTTCGACCTCACCGGCAAGCGCGCCCTCGTCACCGGCGGCACAAGCGGCATCGGAGTGATGATGAGCCGCGGGCTGCTGCAGGCCGGCGCCAGCGTGGTGATCAGCTCGCGCAAGGTCGACGCGTGCGAGCGCGCACAGGCCGAGTTGTCTCAGTTCGGGCAGGTCCGAGCCATTCCCGCAGACCTGTCGCGACACGACGAATGCATACGGCTGGCCGAAGAGGTGACCGGCGGCGGCGATCCGTTGCACATCCTGGTCAACAACGCGGGCGCCACTTGGGGTGAGCCGCTGGAGAGCTTCCCCGACTCCGCGTGGGACAAGATCCTCAACGTCAACGTCAAGTCGCCGTTCTGGCTCGTTCAGGCGCTGCTGCCCGCACTTCGCGCCGCCGGAACCGCGGACGATCCGGCCCGGGTGATCAACCTCGGCAGCGTCGACGGTATCCGAGTCCCCGAGCTTCCGACGTATTCCTACAGCAGCAGCAAGGCAGCGGTCCACCATCTCACCCGTGTGCTCGCCCGCGAACTGGGCCCGCAGCACATCACCGTCAACGCCGTTGCGCCAGGCGCATTTCCGTCGAAGATGATGGCCGCGACCCTCGATGCGTTCGGCGATGAGATCGCCGCGTCCGCGCCGCTGCGTCGCATCGGCCGCGACGACGACATGGCCGGCATCGCCGTCTTTCTCGCCAGCCGTGCGGGCGCCTTCCTCACCGGAGCGATCATCCCCGTCGACGGCGGACTCGCCACCACTGCGAGCAAGTAGGCGACGGGCAGCGAGGCAGAGCTGTCTGCTCAACAAAGAGGTTGACCCCGCTGACCGCCTCGCGGGTGAACCGATGCAACCTTCACCGATAGCCACCCACTGCCGCGACCTGTGCCCCACTTCATGACGCGGTAAACAGGGCGAGATCACGCGACGGCTACGCGGCGCCCGAAACTCCGGTGACTTTCGAGGCGAACGCGGCCAGCTTGGCGTCCAGCTGTGTCGCCGCCCGCCGGAGCGGCTCGTTGGGTTCGACGACCATGAGCGGTCAAGTCCAGGGGCGTGGTGTACGACGTCGTCGTGTGATTCTTCGTGGTGATCGGTTCAGGCGGTCAGTGCCGCG
>NZ_LZJE01000338.1:0-772 GCF_001666865.1 Mycobacterium sp. E136 | reverse complement strand
CGGAAGCCGTCCCACTTCGGTTCGTAGGACGCGTCCGCGGGAATCGACGCCACCGATTTGGCCAGCATCGGCTTCACCGGCGGCATCACGGGCAGGCGCATTCGGCCATTGTCGCAGTGCCGTCCGCGCTGAACCGGCGATGACATTTCCCGGTGTCGACGGTCAGAAGTGGCGTGGACGCAATAATGGGCGGGGTGGACCTTCCCGTAACGCCGCCGGTGAAGCCGATGCTGGCCAAATCGGTGGCGTCGATTCCCGCGGACGCGTCCTACGAACCGAAGTGGGACGGCTTCCGGTCGATCTGCTTCCGCGACGGCGATGAGGTCGAGTTCGGCAGCCGCAACGAACGCCCGCTGACCCGCTACTTCCCCGAACTGGTCGAGGCCGCGAGGACGGAGCTACCCGGACGCTGCGTCATCGACGGCGAGATCGTCGTCGCCGCCGGCCATGGCCTCGACTTCGAGGCCCTGCAACAACGCATCCACCCCGCCGACTCGCGGGTCCGGATGCTGGCCGAGAAGACACCCGCGGCCTTCATCGCGTTCGATCTGCTCGCGCGAGACGACATCGATTACACCCAAAGGCCTTTCGAGGAACGCCGCAACGCACTCGTCGACGCGCTTTCGGGCGCGGGCACGAAATTCCAGGTCACCCCGGTGACGACCGACCTCGCGACGGCACACCGGTGGTTCGACGAGTTCGAGGGCGCGGGCCTCGACGGCGTGATCGCAAAACCTTTGGACCTGACCTATCAGCCGGACAGGCGCGTGAT
>NZ_LZJE01000337.1:0-40903 GCF_001666865.1 Mycobacterium sp. E136 | reverse complement strand
CTGACTATCCGAGGAGGACCCGTGGCTGCGGCCCGCCCCAACATCATTCAGTACATCGCCTATTCGTATGGGCGCCGGTTGCCGGATTCCATGCGCGAGTGGGTCGCACGCGACCTGGCCGGACCGGGTGCGCTCCGCCGTCACATGATCCGAATGGCGATACCGCCCTTCCTGGTTCTGGCTCCCTTCTGGCTGCTCCCGGCGTCGTTCTACGTACACCTGGAGATGACGGCGCCGATCTACATCTGGGCGATCCTGATGGCGCTGGCGCTCAACAAGATCTGGCGCCGCCATCGCCTCGCCCAACACGGGCTCGACCAAAACCTGGTCGACGAGATCAGGCGCCAGAAGGACGCGCGGATGCACGAGGACTACGTCCGCCGCTTCGGCCCGCGCCCCGAAGAAGCGCGCTGGCAGCAGAACAGCAGTCCGTTCTAGCGCACCGGCGCGCGGTACTTCTTGACCTTGGCGACGACGACATCGGCGATCACGAATGCCAGCAGGCTGAGGCCGAACAGCGGTAGCGCCCAGCCCAGTGCGGCCGCGCCGACGACAAGCGCGGTGACCACGGCCGGGTGCAAGCCGCGCAGCGCGCCACGGACGGGCAGGCGTCCGGCCGCCCAGGACGATCCTTTCGTCGGCCTGCGTTGCCACCACATGAGGTAGCCGCGGACGATGACCACGATCAACCCAATTGCCGTGAGCGCCAACAGAATCTGGTTCGCCACTCCGAAGAGCACACCCATGTGGGCGTCGATCGCCCAGTCGGTGAGCTTGGCCAGAAAGGGCCATTCGGCGAAGTCGACCCGATCGGTCACGGCGCCCGTGGCGGGGTCAACCGAGACGGCGTCGTGGCGGGTGGGCCAGTCACGTTTGTTCTCGGCGACCTGCCAGCCCTGGCCCTCGTGCGCGGGCGGATACATCCACATCGGCGCACGCAATCCCGCATCGACGGCGGCGTGCAGTGCGGTGTCCGCACTGCTCAACATTGCGTCGCCACCGGCCGCGGGCGCCACGTCGTGCTGATGCCCGGCCGGGACCCCGGCGTGGGATCGTGTCAGCGCGGTGTCGACCGACGGCGCCGCGGTGTTCAGCCGCTCCTGCAGCAGATTGACCGTCTCACCGCCGTAGCGGGACCAGGTGATGCCGGTGACCGACAGCCCAAGCAGCGCCACCATGATCCAAACACCAACCGCGCCATGCCAGGACAGGGTGCGCCGTCGGCCCTTCTCGTCGCGGTCGGGTAGCGCGATGCGACGCAGCTTTCGGGTATCGCGCCGGTGCAGGTACCACAGCGCCAGGCCTGCCAGCGCGATCACTGTCAACCAGCTGGCCGCGAGCTCACTGTAGTTGCGTCCCAGCGCACCGAGGTGCAGGTCGCGATGCAACTCGTCGAACCAGGCGCGGACGGGCAGCCACTGACCGTAGGTGGTCAGCACGCCACGGATCTCACCGCTGTACGGGTCGACGAACACCGTCCGCGCATAGTCGGGCGGCACATCGTCGACGGCGAGGACGACACGGGTGGTCCCGTCGGCCGAGTCGGGTGGTCCGATGCGCTGCACCACCCCTTCGGGGTGCGCGGCACGCGCGGCACCGATCTGCTCGGCCAGTGGGAGCCGTTGCTCACCGACCTGGTCGACGCTGAGCGCGTGCCGGTAGACCGCTTCGTCGATCTGCGGAATGACGGCATACAGCAGGCCGGTTATCGCGGCGACCAGTAGGAACGGGCCGACGAAAACGCCGGCGTAGAAATGCAATCGAAGAAGAAGTGGACGCAGGCTCCGCGGTCGCTGACGCGCGGGCATGCCGAGGGTAGAGGTCGTTGTCATGAGTGTGTGAGCCTTCAGCCGGTGACGTGACGGAGTGTTCGAAAAACGCCGCGACGACGGTCGCGGCCGATCGATCGGCGGCGGGCTAACCCGCCGTTGTGCACCTACGCGGCGGAGCGCGCATGCCGAGCCCGTAACTACCCAGTACTGACTCGGCGACAACGGTTTTGACGTCACGGTCCAGCCTGCGCGCAGGCGGCGGAACTCCGAGCGTGGCGAAGATCCGAAGCCACCGCAGTACGGATACACAGACGACGTAGAGGTACTCGACGGCGGCGATCACCGCTCCGAGCAGGATTGCGGCCCCGATGTGGGCCGCCACCATGGCGGGTGTGAACCCGAGCGCCGCTGCCGTGTGGACGTGTCCCCCCGCGACGACGAACGCCAGGTGGAAGAGGATTTGCGCGGCGCTCAGGGCCCCGACGACGCCGATTACCCGCGCGCGACGCCCGTCGAGCACCGGCCGTGCGGCACCGGCCCCGACGGTGGCACACACGAGCATCGCGAAGATCAGCGCCGAACCCCGCGGCAGCTGCCCACCCGCGAATGCGTGCGCGGCGGCGGTCAAGACGGCCGAACACGCACCGACCAGAACCCCGCGCACCCAACGTGCGCGCGACTCGGGCGTGTTCACCCCCCGAACTCTACCGGCGGCCCGACCGGGTCACCCTTCGACCACCACACCGGCAGCGTCCTCCATGGGTTTCACCACCGTGGTGAAGTCGGACTCGGCTCCCTCGGCGGCCATCGTCGTTTCCCATACCTGCGCGACGGCGTCGGCGACCTCGGTCGGCAGGCCCAACGCCCTGGCTTCGTCGAGGTAGAGCCTGACGTCCTTGACCATCAGACCCGTCGCGAAGCCGTAGTCGAATGTGCGGGGCAGGACCGCCCGGGGGAACTTGTCCCGGCTGGCGTGGGTGCCACCGGAACCGGCGTTGAGGACGTCGATCATCACCCGTGCGTCGAGGCCCGCTTTCACGCCGGCAACCATCGCTTCGGCGGTGACGGCCAACGTCGTCGCGGCGATCACATTGTTGACGAGTTTCATCGTCTGCGCCGCACCCGGCTTCTCGCCGACGAACGTTGCCCGCCCGAGGGTTTCGAAGATGGGTGCACACGCGTCAAAGTGATCCGGCGGGCCCGACACCATGATGGCGAGCGTGCCGGCCTCGGCCCCGTGCACGCCGCCGCTGACGGGACTGTCGAGCGCCGCGATCCCCCGCTCGGCCAACAGATCGCTGTTGCGCTGCGCCGCTTGGCTTCCCACCGTCGACAGGTCGATGAAACGTTCGACGGCAGTCCCACCCGCGACTTCGGCGGCCACCGACTCCGACGCCTGCGGTGTCGGAAGGCTGGCCAGCAGGGTCGGGACGCGATCGGCGACCTCGCGGGCGGAGGCTGCAGGCAAGGCCCCGGCTTCGACCGCCCTGTCGACCACCTCGCGGCGGGTGTCACACACCACGACCCCGTACCCGGCGGCCCGCAGTCGAGCTGCCATCGGGAATCCCATGTTGCCCAGGCCGATGAAGCCGACGTCCATGGTGTACTAACGCTCTTCGATCTCGTCGAATGCCGCGCGGGCGATCCGGAAGGCTTCCACCGCGGCGGGAACACCCGCGTACACCGCGACCTGCATGAAGATTTCCCGGATCTCCTCGCGGGATACGCCGTTGGTGAGTGCGCCCCTGACATGCGTCCGTAATTCGGTGGGGCGGTTCAACACCGCGAGCATCGCGAGGTTCAGCATGCTGCGGGTCTTGCGGGGCAGGGCGTCGCGGCCCCACACGGCCCCCCAGCAGTACTCGGTCACCAGATCCTGGAACGGCCCCGTGAAGTCGTCTGCGCCAGCCGTCGCATTCTGCACATAGGCCTCACCGAGCACCGCCGTGCGGATCTCTCGGCCTTTGTCGTACACGTCTCGGTCCACCACATGAGAGTGGCAGACCCAGGCCGCGCGCGTCAGCCGGCTGGAGCAGGCGCCGGTGCGGGCGCCGGCCCCGGCGCAGGAGCCGCGAAGACCTCAGGCCCGGGGGGCGCCGGAGGTGCCGCGGGGAGCGCCGGAGGTGCCGCGGGGAGCGGCGCCGGCGGCGGCGTCGCGTCGGGATCCAACCGCGCCACGGCATACGCCGCGCCCTCGTTCGTCATCCCGTTGAAGGCGTACGAGTTGTGCGCGATGGGCGGCAGCCCGGGGGGAGCACCGTTGCAGATCGTGTCGCCCTGGGCGCACAGGTCGAGGGTCTTGCCGGTGTACGAGGGGCCGATCACGATCGGCGGGGCACCGATGTCCTGCATGAATTGCTCGGACGGCTTACCGAACAGCACCACAGCCGCGACGTGGTCAGCCGCACTCGACGGCATCGGATTCGGGATGTACTCGCGGTACTCGGCCGGAACCTCCTCGGGTATCTCGGCGGCCGTCACATAGCCGGCCACGGCCGCGCCCTGGGAGAAACCGCCGAGCACGATTCGGGTGTCGGGGCAGTTGGCAGCGGTCGATTCGACCTTGGTCCCCGCATCGCGGATCCCGTCGACGACCGTGCGGGCGAACTGGATGCGGTCGCCGAAGTCGTTGCTGGCCGGATAGTTCACCGGGTAGACGTCGACCGTGCGGGCTCCCGCCTGAGCGCGCAGCGCGTCGACGAACGCCTGTCCGACGCCGCCGACGCCGATCGGCTCGAGCGTCCCGCGCGCGAAGACCACCTGCACGTCGGGACAGCCCGGCGGCGGGGCAGGCGCCGGTGCGGGCGGAGGGGGTTGTGCCGCCGCGAGCGGGACGGGTGCGGCGAGGAGTGCCGCTACCGGCACGACCAGACCGAGCATCCGAGCGATTCGACGAGCGCCCATGCGACCACTCCTATGTGTTGCGATACCTCTGCCACCAAATTGCGACGTTCGTCATACCCGCTTTGATCCGCACCCAATCAAGAGCGTCAGCCGCCCGTGGGTTGGCTGACCTTCACCAGCATTTTGCCGATGTTCGCGCCGGTGAACAAGCCGTTCATTGCGTCGACGCAGGACTCGATGCCCTCGTAGATCGTTTGGCGGTGCACCAGTCGGCCCTCGGCAGCCCACCGGCGCAGGGGCCCGAACGCCTCATCGAAGCGCCCCCATTCGTCCAGCGCGTTGAACCCCTGCATCAGCGCGGTTTTCGACAGCAGGTTGACGTAGTTGGCCGGGCCGGGATGCTCACCGGTCAGGTAGCTCGAGATGACCCCGCACAGCACAACTCTCGCCTTGTGCGCCAGACGGCCGAGCACGGCGTCGAGGATGGGACCGCCGACGTTGTCGAAGTACACGTCGACACCCTTGGGGCAGTGCTCCTTCAGGGCTGCGGGCAGGTTGTCTTCGCGATAGTCAATGCACGCGTCGAACCCGAAGTCCTTCACGACGGCACGACACTTCTCCGGTCCGCCCGCGATACCCACCACGCGGGCGCCGGCGATCTTGGCGATCTGGCCCGCGACCGAACCGGTGGCGCCCGCCGCCGCCGAGACCACCACCGTCTCGCCCGGCTGCGGCCTGCCGATACCGACCATCCCGAAGTACGCCGTCGCACCGGTCGGCCCGTACACCGACATCACCGCGAGTTGGTCGACGTCGGGACCGGGCACCGGCGTGGTGAAGATGTCGTCGCGGCTGATGACGTATTCCTGGAAGCCGGTCAACGTCGTCACGACGTCCCCGACGGCGTACGCATCGGAGCGCGACGCCACCACCTCGCCGATCCCCGCCGCGCGGATGACCTCACCGAGTTGCACCGGTGGCAGGTACCCCGGCTGGTCGTTCAGCCAGGTGCGGGCCGCCGCGTCGATGCCGATGTAAGTCGTCCGCACCAGCGCCTCACCGTCGGCCGGCTCCGGTGCCGGCGTGGTGATCAACTCGGTGTCGTCGGGCTGCACCAGCCCGACGGGTCTGCGGCGCAACACGATTTGGCGATTCATCAGCTCAGCCACGACGCGAACCTACCCAAATCAGTTCGAAATCTGGGATTGATCCGTCGTCGGGGGGGTAAATAACCGGCATGCTCGAAGCTGATGAAACCACCCAGGTCGCCGTCTGCGGCGGATGTGGTTACCCGACACTCGGGCCCAACCTGTGCTCCTACTGCCAAGCCATGACCGCGGATCCGGCCGCAGCCTGACGGGCAACTAGTTCACGGGAACGTCGAGTATCGGATGCGGTGCATCCGCGCCCGGTGCGTCGAAGTGCCACCACTCGCCGTCGTACACCGCGAGACCCCCCGCCTCCATCGCCTCTCGCAAGCGTGCGCGGTTGGCCCTGGCGGCCGGTGTGACGCCTTCGGAGGCGTATGCGTGGGCGCGTGAGGTGAAGTCGTCGAACCCGGTGCCCATGTCGACGAGGGAACCGTCGCGGGCCAACGTCACATCGACCGACAGTGCGGCCTCGTGGCTGCGGGCATAGGTCCCCGGCCTCGCCACCCAACTGGGGTCGGGCACCGCCTGGAACATCCGCACCTGCACGTCATGCGGCCGGTAGCAGTCCCAGAACACCAACGCCTCGCCGCCTCGGCGCAGGGCGTCGGCGGCGGCCTTCAACCCGGCCGCCATCGACTCGTGGACCAGGCAGCGCGCATCGGCCGGATACAGCTGCTCGCCGACGAAGTTGTCCGCCGTCGCATACCGGAGGTCGATCACCGCGTCGGGAACGACGCTGCGTACGTCGACGAGCCCGGCCGCCCGGGCCGCATCGGACACCGGCGGCACCGACGCATCCGGGGTCGCGAAGGCCGTCCCGATCACCGGCGACGCCAGCACGACAGCGGCCGCCGCCGGGCCCGCCCAAGCTCTACGCATTGCGCCTCGTTTCCGGACTGGAGTAGTCGCCTACGCTAGCCCGCTTCCCCGGCGGAACCGAGCATCGAAGTGTCGTCACGCCGAGGAGGCCACCATGAGCGTCACCATCAACTTCGACACGGACATCGCCTCGGTCGATCGGCGCAGCCCGAGCGTTTTCGAGGCCGACCTGCCTACCGTCTCCTACGAGGACGCCTCCAGCGCATACGAGGCGCACCGGCGGATCGCCCAGGCACGGAGCGCAGGACCGGTCGTGATGGGCGCTCACGGACCCGAGCTGTTGAGCTACGAAACGGTACGGGCGGCGCTGCGCGACCACCGCATGTGTGTGCCGCCGGGACTCGGACTCGAGGCCCAGGGCATCACCTCGGGGCCGCTGTGGGACCGCGCGGTCACCACCCTGCTCAGCGTCAACGGCGAGACCCACTCCCGGCTCCGCCGCCTGGTGTGCAAGGCGTTCACGCCGCGCTCGGTGGGGCGGCTCGAGACGACGATCACCGAGATCATCTCCGGACTGGTCGACCCGCTGGTGGACACGGGTCGCTGCGAGGTCGTGGAGGACATCGCGCGCCCGTATCCGGTTCCGGTCATCGCCGAGCTGCTCGGCGCCCCGAGCGAGGACTGGAAACTGTTCTCCGAGTGGGCCGACGACTTCTTCAAGCTGTTCCAGTGGAACGCGGCCGAACACGAGCCAATCATCTTGCAGGCGTGGGCCGAGCTCGACGACTACATCGACGGAATGGTCGCCGAACGCCGGGATTCGCTCACCGACGACCTGATCTCCGAGTTGATCCGCGCCGAGGACGACGGCGACCGGTTGAGCATCGAGGAACTGCGCATGCTGGCCGCGGGCATCCTGATGGCCGGCACCGACACCACCCGCAACCAGCTCGCCGCGGCGGTGGACGTGCTCTGTGACCACCCCGACCAGTGGGAGCTGCTCGCCGAGCGTCCCGAGCTCGCGATGAACGCCGTCGAGGAAGTGATGCGGTTCTATCCGGTGGTGTTCGGTGCGATGCGGATGACGGTGGAGGACGTCTCCTACGACGGCGTGACCATTCCGGCGGGCACCTTCGTCCTGGTCAACACGGCCAGTGCGAACCGGGATCCGGCCGCCTACGACGACCCCGACCGGCTGGACATCACCCGGCAGGGCGCCGCACCGATGCAGACGTTCGGGGCGGGTGCGCACTACTGCCTCGGCGCCAACCTGGCCCGGCGCGAACTGGCCGAGGCGCTCGTCGTGATGACCAGCCGCATGCGCAATCTGCGCCGCGTCGAGCCCGCGACGTGGAAGCCGTTGGTCGGGATCACCGGACCCGCGACGCTTCCCATCGCGTTCGACGCGCGCTGACTGGCCGCTTGACCAGGCGTCCCGATCGCGCCGCTTACCGCTGAGCACTCGCACAGCGTCGCGGGCTTAGACTGCGAGCGTGCGCGAGGTGCTCGACCAGTTGCTGACCGTGTGGCGGGACGGGGGCACCGCCGGTGTGGCCACGGTCGTGCGCACGATTCGCTCGGCTCCTCGCCAACCCGGCGCGACCATGGTGGTCTGCCCCGACGGCTCGGTCGCCGGTTCCGTGTCGGGTGGCTGCGTGGAGGCCGCCGTCTACGAACTGGCCAACGACGTGGTCTCATCCGGCCGTCCCGAACTGCAGCGCTACGGCATCAGCGACGACGACGCCTTCGCCGTCGGCCTCACGTGCGGCGGGATCATCGACATCTTCGCCGAGCCGATGTCGCAAGGCACCTTCCCCCAGCTGCAGGCCATCGCCGACGACATCGCCGCCCACCGGCCGATCGCGGTCGCCACCGTCATCGCCCACCCCGAACCCGACCGGGTCGGACGCCGCCTGGTGATCGGTACGGACTCCGTCGACGGCTCGCTCGGCTCGGCGCGCCTGGACGCCGCCGTCACCGACGACGCGCGGGGACTCCTCGCCGCGGGCCGTACCGGGGTGCTGTCTTACGGGCCCGACGGTCAGCGCCAGGAGACCGGCATGGAGGTGTTCGTCGCCAGCCACGCACCGCCGCCGCGAATGCTGATCTTCGGCGCGATCGACTTCGCGGGCGCGCTCGCGCAGCAGGGGGCGCTTCTCGGATACCGCGTCACCGTGTGCGACGCCCGTCCGGTGTTCGCCACGCCGGCCCGTTTCCCCGGCGCGCATGAGGTCGTCGTCAACTGGCCCGACCGCTACCTCGCGGAACAGGCCGAGCTGGGCGCGATCGACGCCCGCACCGCGGTCTGCGTGCTCACTCACGACCCGAAGTTCGACGTACCGGTGCTGCAGGTCGCGCTGCGCCTGCCCGAGGTCGGCTACATCGGGGTGATGGGCTCGCGCCGAACCCACGACGACCGGATGGGCCGGCTGCGCGAGGCGGGACTCACCGACGCGGAGCTGATGCGGTTGGCCAGCCCGATCGGACTCGATCTCGGGGCCCGCACCCCGGAGGAGACCGCGGTGTCGATCGCCGCGGAGATCATCGCTCGCAGGTGGGGTGGCGGCGGCGCACCGCTCAGCGATACCGACGGGCGCATCCATCACGAGCGATGAGACAGCGCATATGGAAATGTCGTTCTCGAATGCGATAACGTCACTCTTTACACGGCGAAGAGAAGGGTGAACCGTGACTTCTGCTTCAGCGGAGAAGGTCGCGACCCGTTATGCAGGAACCCGGGTCGCGCGCGTCGAGGACAACCGGCTTCTCACCGGTCGCGGCACGTTCGTCGACGACGTCGTACGCCCAGGCATGCTGCACGCCTGCTTCGTGCGCAGCCCGTTCGCGAGGGCCAGGATCAAGGGCATCGATGCGTCGGCGGCGCTGGCCATGCCCGGCGTCCACGCGGTGTTCACCGCCGACGACCTCAACCCTGACGTCAAAGAGGCGTGGCACGCGGTGGCCGGCAAGGACATCCCGGACACCCCGCGGCCGCCGCTGGCCGAGGGTGAGGTCAAGTTCGTCGGCGATCCGGTCGCGCTCGTCGTCGCCGACAGCCGCTACCTGGCCGAGGACGCCGTCGATGCCGTCGACGTCGACTATGAGCCGCTGCCGGCGGTCGCCGATTTCACCAAGGCGATCGGCGGGGCCGAGGCCGGCGTGCCGGTCGTGCACGAGGCCTATCCGGACAACGTCGCCGGCGGCATGGGCGGCGCACCGCCGGACGAGGAGACCTTCTCCAACGCGGCCTGTGTCGCATCGGCGAACGTCTACCAGCAGATCTACGCGCCGGTGCCGATCGAATGCCGCGGCATGGTCGTGGAATGGACGCCCGCGACCGGCGAACTGACGCTGTGGGCGTCCACGCAGACGCCGCATGAGTTGCGCGCGTTCTGCGCCCGCCTGCTCGGCATCCCGGCGCACAACGTGCGCGTCATCATGCGCGACACCGGCGGCGGCTTCGGGCAGAAGGTCGTGCCGATGCGCGAGGACATGTGCATCATGCTCGCCGCGCGCAAGCTACCCGCGGCTTTGAAGTGGATCGAGGACCGCCGCGAGAACCTGATGTCGGCGGGTCAGGCCCGCCACGTCGACGGCACCGCCCGGGTGGCCCTTGACGAGGAGGGCACCATCCTCGCCGTCGACATCGACTTCGCCTACGACGTCGGCGCCTATCCCACGCCGTACCCGGTGTTGACCACCGCCGCGGTCGGCATGTTCTTCCCCGGCCCGTACCGGGTGCCCAAGGCCAGCTTCAACTACAAGACGGTGTTCTCCAACACCGCGGGGCTGGCCGCCTACCGCGGACCCTGGCAGTACGAAACGTTGGCCCGCGAAGTGCTTTTCGACATCGCCGCGCGCAAGATCGGCATGGATCCGGTCGAACTGCGCCGGCGCAACATCCTGCGCGGCGACGAAATGCCGTACTTCAACCCCAACGGCATGCCCTACGACCACGTCGCCCCCGCCGACACTTTCGAGCAGGCCGTGAAAATCCTCGACCACGAAGGCTTCCGCAAGGAGCAGGCCGAGGCGCTCGCCGACGGTCGCTACCTCGGGCTCGGATTCTCGGCGTACATCGAGCCGACCGGAGCCGCGACGGGCCACCTCGCGTCCGAGGGTGCGACCATCCGCATGGAGCCGACGGGCAAGATCAACGTCTACGTCAACGGCGGCTCGACGGGCAACAGCATCGAGACCACGGTCGTGCAGTTGACCGCGGACGCGTTGGGCGCCGACATCGCCGATGTGTCGACGATCCAGGGCGACACCGCGGTCACGCCGTACGGCGCGGGCACGCAGGGCAGCCGCAGCGGCCCGATGACCGCCGGTGCGGTGGCAGAAGCCGGCGCAATGCTGCGCAAGCAGATCATCGCCATGGCGGCGCCGCGCCTCGAGGTCGAGGAGTCCGAGATCGAGCTGGCCGGATCTCGGGCTGTCGTGCGCGAAAACCCGGATAAGAGCGTCACTTTCGCCGACCTGGCATACCGCGCGTACTACGAGCCCGGGCAATTGCCGCCGGGGGTGTCGGCCTCCCTCGAGGCGACCGCGCGGTTCACCTCGCAGGCACCGATCCACTGGGCGAACGCCACACACGCCTGCACATGCGAGGTCGACATCGAGACCGGGCGTGTAACCCTCACCCGCTACATCGTCAGCGAGGACGTAGGGCCGATGATCAACCCCAACGTGGTGGAGGGGCAGATCGCCGGTGGGACCGTGCAGGGCATCGGCGGTGCTCTATTGGAGGACATGGCCTACGACGACGACGGAAACCCGTTGTCGAGCACCTTCGTCGACTACCTGCTTCCGACGGCCACCGAGGTGCCCGCGATCGAATACGGCCACGTCGAGATCCCCGGACCCGGTGTCGGCGGATACAAAGGCGTCGGCGAGGGCGGCGCGATCGGGTCGACGCCCGCCGTGATCAACGCGATCAACGACGCCCTGGCGCCGCTCGGCGTCACCCTGACCCGCCTGCCCGCCAGCCCCGCCGCGATCGTCGAGGCGATCGAGAAAGCCCAGAAGTGAGGATCAAGTGGAACTGAACAACGAGTTTCGGGTCGCGGTGCCTGCCGACAAGACGTGGGAGGTGCTGACCGACGTCGAGCGTGTCGCTCCGTGCCTGCCCGGGGCCACGCTGCTGTCGGTGGACGGCGATGACTTCACCGGTGCGGTGAAGGTCAAGGTCGGCCCGATCACGGTGTCCTACAAGGGTGTTGCCTCGTTCCAGGAGAAGGACGCCGCCGCCCAGCGCGTCGTGCTCAAGGCCGAGGGCAAGGAGACCCGTGGTAGCGGCAACGCCGCCGCCATCGTCACCGCCCAGCTCAAGGACGAGGGCGCCGCGGGCACCGTCGTCTACATCAACACCGACCTGACCATCTCCGGCAAGGCCGCCCAGTTCGGGCGCGGCGTGCTCGCCGACGTGGCATCCAACCTGATCGGCCAGTTCGCCAAGTCGCTGGAGGCCAGCGTCCTCGGCGACAGTGCGCCGAACGGAGCCTCGGCGCCGACCACCGCGCCGACAGCGGAAGCGGCCGCAGCGACGGCGCAGGCCGACGCCGGTGATTCCATCGACATGCTGAAAGTCGTTGCGCTGCCGATGGCCAAGCGGGTCGCACCGGTCGTCGCCGCGGTCGCCGGCGGCTTGACGGTCGGCTTCCTCATCGGGCGGCGTCGCCGTAAGGCTCCGGCCGCGGTGTTGGCCGACGACCTGCAGGCCGCACTGGTCCGGCTGCTCAGCTCGCCGACCGAGCGGCTGCGGTCATGAAGGCCGCTCCGTTCACCTACCACCGCCCGGACTCGGTCAAGGAGGCGGTCGACATGCTCGCCGAGTTCGGCGAGGATGCGAAAATCCTTGCGGGCGGGCAGAGTCTGGTGCCCATGTTGGCGATGCGGTTGACGCACTTCGACAACCTGATCGACATCTCCCGCATCGACGAGCTTCGCAGCATCGACCTGGTGGACGGCGCGGTACGCGTCGCGGCGGGTACCCCGCACTCGTTCGTCGGTATGGATGACGAAGTGGCGGAATCGGTTCCGCTGCTGACGCTGGCGACCCCGCACATCGGGCACTTCCAAATCCGGACCAGGGGCACGCTGGGCGGCGCCATCGCACACGCAGACCCCGCGGCGGAGTATGCGGCGGTGGCGTTGGCGCTCGACGCGCAGATGGATGCGGTGTCCTCGACGGGGTCTCGGCAGATCGCGGCGAAGGACTTCTTCACCGGCCTCTGGGAGACCTCGCTGGAACCCGGGGAGATGCTGACCGCGGTGCAGTTCCCCGTGTGGGGTGGGCGATCCGGTTTCGCGCTGGAGGAATTCGCCCGCCGTCACGGCGACTTCGCGATCGCGGGTGCTGCGGTAGCGGTCGAACTCGACAGCGATGACCGGGTAACCCGTTGCGGCATAGGCCTGTTGGGGCTGGGGTCGACCCCGCTGCGTGGCAGCGCCGCCGAGGAGGCCGTAACCGGTCGCCCGATCGGTGAGGTCAGCGCCGAAGAGGTCGGCAGGCTCGCGCTGGCCGGCCTCGAGGACATCCCGTCCGACCTGCAGGGGTCGGCCACCTACCGGGCCAAGGTCGGCGCGACGATGGTCGCCCGCGCCTGGTCCCGCGCCACAACGGAGGCAATCGATGCATGAACTGCCGGTCGAGATGACGGTCAACGGGCGCACGTTCTCCGCGACCGTGGAACCGCGCATCACGCTCGCGGACTTCCTGCGGGAGAAGTGTGGCCTGACGGGAACGCACCTCGGTTGTGAGCACGGCGCCTGCGGCGCATGCACCGTGCTGCTCAACGGCGACGCGGTGCGCGCGTGCCTGATCTTCGCCGTTCAGGCCGAGGGTATGGAGGTCACCACCGTCGAGGGAATCGGCGGTGCGGACGGCGAACTGTCGCCCGTGCAGGCCGCGCTGCGCGAATGCCATGGCCTGCAGTGCGGCTTCTGCACGCCGGGGTTCGTCACCTCGATAACCGCACTGCTTCGCGACAATCCCAAGCCGACCGACGAGGAGATCCGTGAGGGCTTGTCGGGCAACTTCTGCCGGTGCACCGGCTACCAGGGGATCGTCAACGCCGTGCATCGCGCGGCCGAGATGACCTAAGTCCTGCCGCGCCGACCGCAACCCGGCATCGTGGACGCCATGGATATCGGGTTCATCGGTCTGGGCAACATGGGCGCTCCGATGGCGGCCAACCTCCTCGGGGCGGGGCATCGGGTGACGGTCTACAACCGCTCCGCGGACAAGGTCTCGGCACTCGCCGAACGTGGCGCCACGCCCGCGGCCTCCGTGGCCGACGCGTGCCACGGCGAGTACGTGGTCACGATGCTGGCCGACGACGGTGCGGTCGAGGCGGTTTTGTTGTCCGACGACGGCATCGTGTCCGCGCTGTCACCCGGCGCCACCCACATCTCGTGCAGCACGATCAGCGCCGCACTCACCGACCGGCTGGCCGACGCGCACGCCGCCGCCGGCCAGCGTTTCGTATCGGCACCTGTTTTCGGTCGGCCGGAGGCGGCGGCCGCGGCGAAGTTGTTCGTGATCGCAGCGGGTGACGCGACGGCCGTGACGGACGCCGGACCGGTGTTCGACGCGATCGGACAGCGCACGTTCGTCGTGTCCGAGACGCCGAGGGCCGCGACGCTGATCAAACTCAGCGGCAACTTCCTGATCGCAACGGTCATCGAGGCGCTCAGCGAAGCCATGGCCCTGGTCGTCAAGGGTGGGGTGACCAAACCGGACTATCTGGAGATCCTGACGTCGACGCTGTTCGACGCACCGGTGTACCGGACCTACGGCGGGCTGATGGCACGAGGCGAGTTCGAACCTGCCGGCTTCGCCGCCACACTGGGGCTCAAGGATGTCCGGCTGGCGCTGGCGGCGGGCGAAGAGCTGCGTGTTCCACTGCCGATCGCCAGTTTGGTGCGCGACAAGTTCCTGACGCTGATCGCCCGGGGCGGCGGCGAGCTCGACTGGTCGGCGCTGAGCACCGTCGCGGACTGGGAGTCCGGCGCCGAGCCCACGCGCTGAGGGCGATACGATCGGCGCTTCTTCGAAATCCGAGGAGCACCATGCTGATCGCGGTCACCGGAGGCACCGGTTACGTCGGCGCCCACTGCGTGCGCGCCCTGCTCGAAGCCGGCCACCGCGTGCGTCTGCTCGTCGCACCGGACGCCGAGGGCGCCCCGGTTCTCCCCCGCCTCGCCGAGATCGGCGAGGTCGAAACGATCAGCGGCGACATCCGGCAGACCTCCACCGTGGACGCGCTCCTCAACGGCTGCGACGGTGTGCTGCACGGAGCCGGCGTGGTCGGCACGGACAAGCGGCGCAGCAAGCTGATGTGGGAGGTGAACGCCCACGCCACCGAGACCGTGCTGACCCGCGCAGTCGCCGGTGGGCTGGATCCGGTCGTGCTGGTCAGCAGCTACAGCGCGCTGTTCCCGCCGCCGAACGGGGTGATCGGCCCCGATACGCCGAGTGCGCCAGGGCGCAGTCCGTACGCGCAGACCAAGGCCTACGCCGACCGGGTGGCGCGGCGGTTGCAGGACAAGGGCGCGCCGGTGGTCATCACCTACCCGTCGAGTGTGGTGGGTCCGGCGTTCCACACCGCGGCGGGCGTCACCGAACGCGGATGGGCGCCGATGGTGCGGTGGGCCGTCGCGCCGCGGCTGCGCGGCGGCATGCAGATGATCGACGTCCGCGATGTCGCCGACGTGCACGCGGCGCTGTTCACTGCCGGCCGCGGGCCGCGCCGCTACGTCTGCGGGGGCGAGCTGCTCACATTCGAAGAGATGATTTCGGCGCTCGAACGAGGCGCGAACCGTCGATTCCGGCGAATCCCCGTCAGCCAGGGCATGTTTCGCGGTATCAGCATCGTCGGGGAGGCGCTGTCCGGCGTCGTCGACCTGGGCGACGGCCTGACGTACGAGGCCGCCCTGCTGCTGACCGCGGCGACGCCGACCGACGACTCCGCGACCACCGGGGACCTCGGCATCACCTGGCGCTCCCCGATCGACGCGATCGTCGCATCGTTCGGACCGCAGCAGTCGGTCCCGTAACCACCGGCGGCCGGGTATACCTGCGGTCATGCTGGGTCCGTCGCCGCTGTGGTTGGTGCTCGACCTGCTCGGCACTTTCGCGTTCGCGCTCAACGGGGCGCTGACGGTGGTGCGCGCCGAACGCCTCGACATCTTCGAGGTCATCACGCTCGGCATGTTCACCGGATTGGGCGGCGGCACGATCCGCGACGTCTTGCTCGACTCGCTGCCGTCGGCCACCTTCGTCGACTGGCGGTATCTGGCCGTCGCGGCGTCGGGCGGCCTGATCGCGTTCATCCTGACCCGCCGGCTCGACCGATCGCCGCCGCCATCACCGTTCTCGACGCCGTGGGGTTGAGCGTTTTCGCGGTGCTGGGCGCGTACAAGGCGCTCGATCTCGGCTTCGGCATCGTGCAGGCGGTGATCGTCGGCACCGTCACCGCCGTCGGCGGCGGCACGATCCGCGACGTTTTGATCGGCCGGATCCCGACGGTGCTGCGCAGCGAGCTGTACGCGATCCCTGCGCTGATCGGCGCGCCTGTGTGGGTGCCGCCGACGCGATCGGCTACCACGGCACGCTGGCCGCAGTGTTCGGCGCGCTGGTCTGCCTCACGATCCGCCTGATCGGCGTTCGCTTCGATCTCCACGCCCCTCGTGTGCCGGACGGACCGGACTAGAGGCGTCACGCGCGCGATCGCTGCGCGCGGAACGCCCGGTGGTAGCGCTCGGCGGCGCTTTCGCGCAACTCGCTGGTGAGGTCGCGTTGGTCGCCGATCAGATAACCCACCACACCCAGGGCCGTGGCGGCCGCGCCAGGAATCCAGGCTGCCCACGCGGTGGGATCGTTCGAGAACCCGGCGGCCGTCGGAGTGAGGAACAGGGCGAAGCCAACCGCGGCGAGCATGAAGTAGTCACGGGTCGGATCGACCGCCGTCCACGACCACAGTGCGACGACGGTCAGGAAGACACCCAAACCGACCGTGCTGGCCACCGCGGCCGCCGAACCCCGCACCACCAAGGACCCGAGCAGCACGGTGCCGAGCCCGAGGACCAGAGCCGCGCCGCTGATCAGGGCCGCGGTTCTGTCGCGCTTCGCGTCGCGGTGACCCCAGTGGCTGATGCCCGTGACCGTCGGCGGCTGCCCGGTCACCCAACCGATCGCGCCGAGCGTCATCACCAGCGGGCCGGCGACGATACCGGTCCACGCCGCGCCGGGGTCCGGGAAGAAGGCCGCCCCGAGGAACGGCAACATGGCCATTCCGAGCCCGATCGCGACAAGACCCCAACTGCCGGGTGTGCGAACCCGCGCGAGGAGTGAAAGCGCGGCGAAGAACACGATGAATGCGCCGAATGCGAGCGTGAGCCCGCGACCCGTCGCCGTCGAGGTCACGGTGAGCGCGGCGACGACGGCGCCGGTGCCTATCAGCAGGGCCGTCCAGCTGGTCCAGTGTCGGGGTTGTCTAGTCACGGTTGTTCTCCTGTCGATTTCGGTGGGCGGGCCGCGGGCGAAGTCACCGCGTTAAACCGCCGCTAGGTTTTGGGAAGCGCTCCACCTTCGGCCTCCCAACGTGGGATGGCCACCTGGGTGAGCCACTGGTCGTCGTCACGCCACAGGCCACGTTTCGGTGAACTGCCCGGCGTCTCACGCCGTGTCGGTGGTCGTTGCGGTGATCGCGTCAACACCGCTGTGCCGCCGATTTTTTCGATCGACGCGGTCATGTCTGTTTGCCCTCACTCGGTCTCGTCGCTATGGAGCCCGGACCCACTTCGTCGGGGGTCCGGGCAACACCTTCCATGCTGCGGGCAGGCAAGGGGCAAAGCATTGCCTCGCGCCGACAACCGTCGAGTCAGGCGTTGTTCGCGCGCAACAAAGCTCGCGCAGAGGCGATTTGATTCAGATGGGCTGGGTCGCTAGCTACGGTCTGGCTCGGTGCGCGGCCCGAAGCCGGACTGCGACTCACCCGCCGTCGCGTGCCTTCCGACATGGGCCTCGGCGCGCATGCGGTCGACCATGTGCGGGTAGTGCAGCTCGAACGCGGGACGCTCCGAACGGATTCGGGGCAGCTCGGTGAAGTTGTGCCGCGGCGGCGGGCACGACGTCGCCCACTCCAGCGAGTTGCCGTAACCCCACGGATCATCGACCGTGACCGGCTCGCCGTAGCGCCAGCTCTTGAACACATTCCACGCGAAGGGCAGCACCGAGAGTCCGAGAATGAACGCGCCGATCGACGACACGACATTGAGAACGGTGAAGCCGTCGGTCGGCAGATAGTCGGCGTAGCGGCGCGGCATGCCCTCATTGCCCAGCCAGTGCTGCACCAGGAACGTGGTGTGGAAGCCGATGAACGTCAGCCAGAAGTGCAACTTGCCCAGCCGCTCGTCGAGCAGTCGGCCCGTCATCTTCGGGAACCAGAAGTAGATACCGGCATACGTCGCGAACACGATCGTGCCGAACAGGACGTAATGGAAATGGGCGACCACGAAGTAGGAGTCCGTGACGTGGAAGTCGAGCGGCGGGCTGGCCAGCATCACACCTGTGAGGCCACCGAGCAGGAAGGTGACGAGAAACCCGATGGAAAACAGCATGGGTGTCTCAAACGTCAACTGGCCTTTCCACATCGTGCCGATCCAGTTGAAGAACTTGATACCGGTCGGGACCGCGATCAGATAAGTCATGAACGAGAAGAACGGCAGCAGGACCGCACCGGTGGCGAACATGTGGTGCGCCCACACCGCCACCGAGAGCGCCGCGATCGCCAGCGTCGCGTACACCAACGTGGTGTAGCCGAAGATCGGCTTGCGGCTGAACACCGGGAACACTTCGGTGACGATGCCGAAGAACGGCAGCGCGATGATGTACACCTCGGGGTGGCCGAAGTACCAGAACAGGTGCTGGTAGAGGATTGGCCCGCCGTTCGCCGGGTCGTAGATGTGCGCCCCGAGATGACGATCTGCGGCCAGGCCGAACAGCGCGGCGGTCAGGATCGGGAAGACCATCAGCACCAGGATCGACGTCACCGTGATGTTCCACGTGAAGATCGGCATCCGGAACATCGTCATACCGGGTGCGCGCATGCACACCACGGTGGTGATCATGTTGACACCGCCGAGGATCGTGCCCAGACCACCGACGGCCAGGCCCAGGATCCACAAGTCACCGCCGGCGCCCGGCGAGTGAATGGCGTTGCTCAGCGGCGCATATGCGGTCCAGCCGAAGTCGGCGGCCCCGCCCGGGGTGATGAAGCCGGCGAGGGCGATCATGGCGCCGAACACGAACAGCCAGAACGACAGGGCGTTCAGGCGCGGAAAGGCCACGTCGGGCGCCCCGATCTGCAGCGGCAGCACCAGGTTGGCGAACCCGAACACGATCGGCGTCGCGTAGAACAGCAGCATCGCCGTGCCGTGCATGGTGAACAGCTGGTTGAACTGCTCGTTGGACAGGAACTGCAACCCCGGCATCGCCAGCTCGGCGCGCATGAACAGCGCCATCAGCCCGCCGATGAAGAAGAAGGTGAAGCAGGCGACGCAGTACATGATGCCGATCATCTTGTGATCGGTCGTGGTGATGAGCTTGTAGACCAGGTTGCCTCGCGGGCCCATCCTCGCGGGAAACGGGCGGCGTGCCCGCAGCTGCGGGACAGAGGTCACTTCGGCGGTCACTTCGGAACCCTCCCTTCGGCGAGGGGTCGTCGTGACGTCAATAGTAGGTAGCCTGCGCGCACGCCGAAAGCCATTGGACGAAGCCGCGCGGCCGGCCGGATCAGCCGGCCGCGTTCACCGGCTTCTCGTCACCGCTGTGCATGCCGTACGGCACCGCGGTCAGCATCGTGACCGAGAGGTCACCGCCGCTAGGGAGCTTGAAGGCCCGCCGCTCACCCGGTTTGGCGCCGAGGATGGCCGCGCCCAGCGGCGACTGCGTCGAGTAGACCTCCATATCGCCGTGCTCGGCGCTGCGCACGCCGAGCAGAAACGTCTCGATCTCCCCGGTGTCGTCATAGCGGACGGTGACGACCATGCCCGGCTCGGCGATCCCGTCGTCGGGTGGGTCCTCCCCCACGACGGCGTTGATCAGCATCTCGTGAATCTGCTGGATTCGCGCCTGCCGCGCGCGCTTTATCGCGGTCGCGTTCTCGTCCGCCTCGTCCTCGCCCGCGGCGTTCGCGCAGAGTTCACGCAGGGTGGCGAGTTCTTGTTGCAGCCGCTCGTAGGCGGCCCGCGAAATCCAAATCCGTTGCGAACTGGTCATGTTCGGTCCTTCCGTGTAATCAGGCTGGGAGTCGGCCGGCCGCCGAATCGATGGCGGCCCCGTAGGGTCTCGCCGCCAGGAGCGTCACTCGCAGCTCCTTCCCGGTGGGGGCGGTGTACATCCGCCGTTCCCCCGGTCGTGCGCCGAGGATCGCGACGCCCAGCGGCGACGACGGCGAATAGACCTCGATCTCGGCGGGTTCGGTACCGCGGATGCCGAGCAGGAACGTCTCGGTCTCACCGATGTCGTCGTAGCGGACGGTCACGACCATGCCCGGCTCGGCCACCCCGTCGTCCGGCGGATCCTCGCCGACAACGGCGTTCGCGAGCAGGTGCTCGATCCGGCGGATCTGCGTCGTCCGCACCCGCTCGGCAGCGGCCCGGTTGGCGTCGAAGTCCACGGCGTCGTCGGGTACCTCCAGCCGGAGTCGGGCTCGGAGGGCCGCCAATTCGGCCTGCAGTCGGATATAGGCACGTCGCGTCATCCAGATGCGGTCGGTGCTCGTCATGTGTCGTCCTTTCTCGAAGGGGTTGCCGTCAGGGGCGGGCCGTGGGCTGTCGGTAGCGCCGCCCCTGACGACTCGCAGTGCCCGCAAGGGCAGAAGTGGGAAAGCCGTCGGTCTGGGTCTAGGCGATCGCGCGGCGGAGCGGATCGAAGGGCCGCAACGCCTCGGGCTGCTTGCCCGTGCTGATCTGTCCGGCGAGGAGCCGGCCCGTCACCGGGCCGTGCGCCAGGCCCCACATGCCGTGACCGCCGGCCACGTAGACGTTTCGCGACATCTCGCCGATGAGCGGGCGGCCGTCGGGCGTCATCGGCCGCGCGCCGACCCAGATGTCGCTGCGCTCCGCCCAGCGGACGCCGTCGAGCAGCTTGCTCGCCGATGCGACGATCGCGCCCACCCGTTCGGGGATCACGGGTTCGTGGGGGTCGCGGAATTCCATCGTGCCCGCCACACGCAACGCGCCGCGGTACGGCGTGCACGCGACGCGGATGTCCGGCAGGTAGATGGGCCCGGGTATGGGGCGGTCCACGGGGACCGTGAAGGAGTAGCCGCGGCCCGACTCCACCGGGACGCGCAATCGGTGGCCGGTCAGCCGCGACATCCACGCGCCGGTGGCAATCACGGCCGTGTCCGCGCTCAGATGTTTGCCGCTGTGAGGCTGGACCACGACGCCGTTGCCGGTGCTGAACACGCCGCGAACATCGAGCGTCAGGATCGTCGCCCCGCGCTCCTCGACCGCGCGGCCCAGTGCCTGCACGAACCGACCCGGGTCGACGAACCGCTGGTTGTTGATGTTGATGCCGGCGGTCACCGCATGCGACGCCAGCGGCACCTGTTCACGCAGCGCCTCTCCGGACAGCCCCGTCACGAACAGGTCCTGGCCGGCCCGCTCGAGGACACGCAGTTCGCGCATCATCTGCTCGGCGTCGTCGGTGCTGCGGAACAGCGCGGTGATCGGGGCGTCCGTCACCGGGGCGTCGACGCCGTTCGCGATGAGCACGTCGAAGGCCTCGATGCACTCCTGGTTCAACGGCACATTGGCCTCGACCGCGCGATTCCACGCCGTCGTGCGGCAGTTGGCGGCGAACTGGGTCAGAAACAGCCACAGCGCGCCGTCGACGCTCCACGGGATGTGCAGGGGCGCGTTCTGGTCACGCAGCGAGCGCAGGCCGTGGCGCAGCGTCTTCGGCGAGTTCAGCGGAATCGTGAGCGCCGGAGACACCCAGCCGGCGTTGCCCCAGGACGCCCCGGAAGCCACGCCACTGCGGTCGACGACGGTGACGTCGACACCGCGCTCCTGCAGGAACCACGCCGTGGACAGGCCGACGATGCCGGCGCCGACCACGATCGCCGACCGTGGCCCACCGTCAATCCGCTCGCCGCCGACCATGCCGAATACCTCCGTCGCTGAGTTCGAGATTTTCTCGAAAGTTCGTTGTCTCCATCGTGGGAGGAGTGAGCACGATCGGGGTTGCCGCGGCGGGACAATCCCCCACGGTGCCGTTGTGGCGATCCGACAAAGACCCGAACGGCCTAGGCGTCGGTCGCGGCCAGTTCGATCATCATGGCCATTCGCTTGCGCGCGTCGTCGAGCGGCAGCTCGGTGATTTCGCCCATCTTGCGCAAGCGGTACCGCACGGTGTTCTCGTGTACGCCCAGGCGGTGTCCCGCCCCGGCGGGATCACCCAGCGCCTCCAGGTAGGCCCTCAACGTCGAGACGTACTCCGTGTCATGGCTCTGGTCGTGACGTCGCAATTCGGCGACGGGCCCGCGGTCCGGGGTGCGTCCCGAGCGGGCGGCCGTGCGCAGGCGCTGCAGCAGGATCTCGTGCCACGACTCGTCGTAGGCGGGCGGGACGGCATCCGGCGGGCCGACCTCGTGCAGCGCCAGACACTCGTCGGCCTCCTGCCGCGCCGCGGGCAGATCGACGGCGACGGCCGGCTTGCTGATACCGGCCACCACCGTGACCCGGTCGGGCAGGGCCGCCCGTAAACCGGCGACCCACTTGCGGGCGGCGGCAACCTGGTCGCCGGGAAGCAAGGTGTAGACCGTGTTGCCCGCCAGCGCGCTTCGGCCCGGTCGCGACCAGCCGAAGCCGGCGGTCGCCCGCTCGAAGGCCAACAACAGCGCCGCGTCACGTTCGGCGCCGATCGACGCCTGCACGGCGATGACCCGCACCGGACCTTGCGACAACCCCAGCCTGCTCGCCGACGCCGCGGCGTCCGCGCTGCCGTCGAGTAGCCGCAGCACCAGGTCGGATTCGACCTGACGCTCGAGATCGGCGCTGGCACGCGACCGCAACAAATGCAGCGCCACGGTCCTCGCGCCGTCGGCCAGCGCCGTGCGTACGGGCTCCACCAACGGCTTCGGGGTCGAAACCCACACCGACCCCATCAGTTCGCGGCCGGAGCGCACGGCGACGACCATACGGCCGGACACGCCGTGGTCGTCGTCCGCCTCGACGAACATCGGCTCGTCGGACGATGCGAGATGCGTGGACACGCCTCGGGAATCGAAGAACTCGCGCAACCATTCCGGCGCCTGCCGGTTCATGATCGTCGCAACGCGAGCCCGGTCGGCGTTCTCCTGCATCGTCGAATACGCCAACACGCGCGACAACGGGTCCTCGATGGTCACCGCACCACCCACCGATTCGGCCAGACTGTCGGCGAGCGCGAACAAATCCGTTGGGCCCCGGCCGGATTCGGTTTCGCGGCCCTCCAGCACCAACCCGTAGACGATCGCGGCGAGTTCACTCCACGGCACCGCAGGATCGACGACCATCACCGCGACGCCTTCGACCATCCCCGCGAACGTGGTGTCATGGTCGCCGTCGCGAAGAAGTACGACCACGGCGCGCGCCGAAACCGCCCACCGCAGCGCCTCGTTGACTGTTCGCGCGCCGATCGCCAGCAAGACGTCGCCGGTGACCGTGCGGCCGTCGATGACCTCGTGCATCACCACACTGCCCAACTCCGTGGAGCGGGGCACCGGGCAGAAGCGCAGGCGCACGCCGTAACTGCCAAGCACGTTGACCAGCCGGTCCAAGGTGACCACGGGCCGACGTTACCGCGCGCCCTACAGAGCGCGGGCGTTTAGTTGGCGACGACCCCCCGCAGACCCTCGGCACCGAACAGCGGCTCGAGCATCGACGAGTAGTCCGGCCCGCGACGCACCAGCTGTCCGCCGTCGACGTTGATGACCTGGCCGGTGATGAAACTCGCGGCGTCGCTGAGCAGGAAGAGCGAGGCGTTGGCGATGTCCTCGACCTCACCCGCCCGCGGCAACGGCGTGCACGCCGCGTAGTCGCCGCTCAACTCCGGAGATTCGAGTACCGGTGCGACCAGTTCGGTGCGGATCAGGCCGGGCCGGATGCAGTTCACCCGAACCCAGGAGGGGCCGAGCTCGTCGGCGGCGAGCTGCATCAGGTGGTCGATGCCCGCCTTGGACACGCCGTACGCGCCGAACCAGCGGTGGGTGTTGCTCGCTGCGATCGACGAGATGCCGATGAAGGATCCGCCGCCGCCGCGCACCATCTCGCGCGCCGAATGCTTGAGCACGTACATGGTGCCGTTGATGTTGAGATCGACGGTGCGCCGCCACAGCTCGGAGTCGATCTGCGTGATCGGTCCGATCGTTTCGCTTCCGCCCGCACAGTGCACGACGCCGTAGAGCCGCCCGGTCCATGCCGTCGTGGCCTCCACGACGCGGGTCACCTCGTCCTCGTTCGTCACATCGGCTGGCTCGTAGAGCACCGAGCCGGGGCCTCCCTGCGCCTTGATCTCGTCGGCCGCTGCGGACAACTTGTCGGCGTTGCGGCCGACGAGCATCGCGTTACCGCCCGCGGCGACCACCGCGGCCGCCACACCCTTGCCGATGCCACTGCCGCCGCCCGTGACCAAAACCGTGCGACCCGTCAAGGACAACTCCACCGCAGACCCCTTCGCCGTAGCTAGAACAGGTTCCAGTTATACGTCACGGCTCGTCGCGGCGGGCGGGCTTCGGCGCGCCGAGGGTGCGCCAGTCCGGCACGTTCGGCGGAAGCCCGACCGGATAGCGATTCTCGTTGTGCGCCGCCCAATGCGCATGCCCGAGTTCGTGGATGTGGAACGCATGGCGTAACGCCTCGGTGAAGCCCATCGCGTCCGAAGCGGCGTTGACCGAATCCTTGATGAGCAGCGCTGCCATCGTCGGCCGCTCGGCGATACGGCGGGCGAACTCCAGCGTCTTGTCCTCGAGTTCGTTGCGCGGAAAGATCTTCGACACCATGCCGAGCCGGTACGCTTCATCGGCGTCGATCGAATCACCTGTCAGCAGAAGCTCTTTCGCCTTGCGGGCGCCGAATTCCCATGGGTGCGCGTAATACTCCACACCCGGCATTCCCATCCTGACACCGACTACGTCGGAGAACTTCGCATCGTCGGCCGCGACGATCAGATCGCACGCCCAGACGAGCATGAGGCCGGCCGAGATCGCGTTGCCCTGCACCTGCGCGATCGTGATCTTGCGCAGGTCTCGCCATCGGCGGGTGTTCTCGAAGAAGAAGTGCCACTCCTGAAGGTACGTCCGCTCGGCGATGGCCGGCACGGTGGCGCCGTGCGATTGGAACGTCGGATGCTGCGCCGCGCCGGGCGCACGCTCCAGCATCGCCTCCTCTGATCCCAGATCGTGTCCGGCCGAGAAGTTCTTGCCGCGCGCTGCGAGGATCACCACCCGCACACGGTCGTCGGCTTCGGCGCGGCCGAACGCCTCGTCCAACTGCACCAACAGCGTGCGGGACTGCGCATTCTGCGCATCCGGGCGGTTGAGCCAGATGCGCGCGATCTGACCGTCGTCGAGGGTTTCATAGGTCACCTGTTGCGCCGCACCGCCTCCGGCGCCGGCGCTCGTCAGATCAGGGCTCGCCATCACGGATCACCTCGCTTGCGTTGTTCGACCACCTGCACATTACGGTGCCCGTCGCAACGCTCACTCAGCGGTGCCACAGCTATCGGACAGTGGACTCACAGATATGGCTCTCCGCCGCAATAGACCGAGCGTAATCCCGTTACCGGTATTACGATTGACGCCAATCGGCGCACCGTTCCGGATCGCCTCACTGCGGCTTACAGCTAACAAAAGGAGAGACAGATGGCGATCGAACTGCCCACTGCCATCCGGCTCGCGACAGCCGGCGGATTCGCCGCGGTGGCTCTGGCCGCGCCGCTCGTCGCCACGATCACCGTGCCTGCCGCCCCCAACACCTCCCATGTCGCCTGCGCCGCCGGAGAATCCGATGACCTCTACACCACCGCGTGCGTACCGAATTCGTCCTCGCCGTTCTCGACGATTCCCGGAAATCCCGACCTGCCCGCGATCGACGGAATTCCCTGCGGCGGCCGACAATCAGGACAGTGCATCGGTCTGGCCGAAGAGCAGCAGGCCCAGACACCCCTCGTGCAGCCGCATACCTCGGTCAGCTCGAGCCCGTAAGCGCGGCGCCATCGGCGTATCGAGTGCACGAATCGACGGTCGGCTCCTAGAATCGCGGAATGGCGAAATATTCGGCTCCGCTCCGGCGACTGGTTCTCACCGGCGTTTTCGTTGCCGCAGCGGCGGCCGCACCGCTTGCCGGCCTGCACTTGGCGTCGGAACCGAGCGCTGCGGTGGCGCAGGGCTGTCAGGGGGGTGAGGAGCCCGACCAGTTCACCATGACCTGTGTGCCGTTCATGGTCCCGACCTCGCCGCCCCTCTTCCAAGTCACCGCGGCGAATCCCGATGTTCCGGAGATTCAGGGCATCCCCTGCATCGGCCACAATGCCGGAGCCTGTATCGGGTTGGCCGAGAACGAAGCAGCGGCCGGACCGGCCGCGCAACCGCGCTCGACCATCAGCGCAAGCCCGTAGTCGGAATCGGCAGGGAACTCTGCGAAGCTGTGCAGAAAGTTGGCAGCTTCCATAGAATTCTTGCCGACGGCACGGTTGATCACTCACAGAAAGCGTGACCATGGCGAGCTTGAAGTCCCCAGTACAACGGCTGATCCTTGCCGGTGGTTTTGCGGTTGCGATCGCCGCGGCTCCGGTGGTCACCGTCTTCGCAGCACCGACCACCCCGGTCGCGCCGCAGGCTCAGGGCTGCAGCGGCGGGGAGGAGCCGGACCAGTTCACCGGCAACTGCGTGCCCCACACGGTGCCCAACTCCGGTTCGGTGTTCAGCACGCCGGCCGGCAACCCCGACGTCCCTGAGGTCATGGGCGTGCCGTGTATCGGCCACAACCAGGGCGGCTGCATCGGCCTGGCCGAAGAGGCCCAGGCGCAGACGGTGACGGCTCCCCCGGCGCCCGTCTTCAGCCACAGCCCCTAGTCAGAGGGGTTAGCCGACCGGCGAGGCAGCCCTTTCGCATACAGTTGTCGTATGCCTGCGAAATCTGATCCCGCCGAGCTCGGCGACGTCGAACCGCTCGCCGACAGCACTGCCCGCCAGGCGCGGCGCGTCGTCGCCGCGTACGCGAAAGACGCCGACGAGTGCCGGGTGTTCCTCTCGATGCTCGGCATTGGGCCCTCGAAACTCGAGGCGTAAGTGAGTTCAGGGGACGGTCCGCGGGCCGGCTCCGGCAACGCCGATTTCGTGGTGGTGGCCAACCGGCTGCCGATCGACATGGAGCGGCTGCCCGACGGCAGCACCACGTGGAAGAGGAGCCCCGGCGGGCTGGTCACGGCCCTTGAGCCGTTGCTGCGTCGCCGGCGCGGTGCGTGGATCGGCTGGCCCGGTGTACCGGACGCCGACGATCAGCCCATCGAGCAGGACGACATGACCCTGTGCCCGGTCAAGCTGTCCGCCGACGACGTGGCCAGGTACTACGAAGGCTTCTCCAACGCGACGCTGTGGCCGCTCTACCACGACGTGATCGTCAAGCCGATCTATCACCGCGAGTGGTGGGATACCTACGTCGAAGTGAACCGGCGCTTCGCGGAGGCCACCGCCAAGCACGCGGCCAAGGGCGCCACGGTCTGGGTCCAGGATTACCAACTGCAGTTGGTCCCCAAGATGTTGCGCATGCTGCGCCCCGACTTGACCATCGGATTCTTTCTGCACATCCCGTTCCCGCCGGTCGAGTTGTTCATGCAGATGCCGTGGCGCACCGAGATCATCGAAGGCTTGCTCGGTGCCGACCTCGTCGGCTTCCACCTGCCCGGCGGTGCGCAGAACTTCCTCATCCTGGCGCGAAGGCTGGTGGGCGCCAACACCTCCCGTGCCACCATCGGGGTCCGGTCGCGGTTCGGTGAGGTGAGCGTCGGCTTCCGCACGGTCAAGGTGGGCGCCTTCCCGATCTCGATCGACTCGACGGCCCTCGACCAACAGGCGAAGTCGCGTTCGATCCGCCAGCGCGCCAGGGAGATTCGCCACGAGCTGGGCAACCCCCGAAAGATCCTGCTGGGCGTCGACCGGCTGGACTACACCAAGGGTATCGACGTCCGGCTCAAGGCGTTCTCCGAACTGCTCGAGGAGGACCGGGCCAACCGCGAGGACACCGTGCTCGTTCAGCTCGCGACACCCAGCCGGGAGCGTGTCGAGAGCTACATCGAGATGCGCGAGGACATCGAGCGGCAGGTCGGCCATATCAACGGTGAGTACGGCGAGGTCGGGCATCCCATCGTGCACTACCTGCACCGCCCGGTGCCACGTGAGGAGCTGATCGCGTTCTTCGTCGCCGCCGACGTCATGCTGGTCACCCCCTTGCGCGACGGCATGAACCTGGTGGCCAAGGAGTACGTGGCGTGTCGCAGCGATCTGGGTGGTGCGTTGGTGCTCAGCGAGTTCACCGGGGCCGCAGCGGAATTACGCCAGGCCTACCTCGCCAATCCCCACCACCTCGAGGGCGTCAAGGATGCCATCGAGGCCGCGCTGACCCAAGCGCCGGAAGAGGGCAGGCGCCGCATGCGGGCGCTACGCAGACAGGTGCTCGCACACGACGTCGACCGGTGGGCGCGGGCGTTCCTCGACGCGCTGGCCTCGACGCGATCTCCCGACAAGCAGTCCGCCTACGCTAAATCGGAGTGATGTAGTCGATGAGCCATTTGCCGTCGATGCGCCGATAATCCACGCGCAGCCGCGCACCGTCATAAATTGGCTCGTCACGGTTCGATTTCTCGGAGACCGTCCGGTTGATGTAAACCATCACCGCTGCCGAATCGCGCTGCGCTTCCATCACGCCGACGCCGACCACGTTGGCTTGACTTACAAGTTCGCGCGCCCGAGCCTGGGGAATTATGTCGGACTTCGCCCTGTCTTCGAACTCCTTGCGGTAGCCGGGCGTCAGCAGGTCGTACGCATCGATGAGGTTGCGCTCGACGGTCTTGTAGTCGTAGGTGAATACAGTCGGGATTTGTTCCTGCGCAAGCGGTCCCAGCTCGCTACGCGCTGCTTGCTCACCACGCGTCTCCACCCGCTGCCAGTACAGTCCGCCGCCCAGCGCGGCTAGGCTGACGAACGCAGCAGCCACCAGACCGGCAATGCCGCTCACAATCAAACGCATCAGTTGCCACCGTTGGGGTAGTTGAGGTCATAGGCTGTCATCTGCCCGTCATCGGCCTCCTGCACGATGATGCGAAGTCGGTAGGGTTGCGATGGCCTGTTGTTCCCGTTCATGTCACTGGCAGTGACCCTCGCCGACACCAGCACCGCTGCAGTGTTGCTGATGTCGTCAATGCTTTCCAGCGCGGCACCGTTGATCACAGTCTCCGAACTGCCGCCGGTGTCCCGGAAAATCGCCTTGAGGTTCTCGACATTGTTGTTCTGGCTGAACATGTCGCGTAACGGCCCGCTGGTGCTCTCGTAGAACCGGTCCACGCTCTCGTCGATGGTGTCCTGCTTGAAGCTGAACATGTTCACCACGGTCTGCGTCGCGGTGTCGACGAACCGCTGGTTGCGCGCTTGCGCTTCTTCTGCGTCTTGTCTCTGGACGATCAGTACCGCCACCGCGGCGCCAAGTACACCGGTCGCGACGAACGCGCCGACCAGTGCAACGATTGCGACCAAGCGTCGGTGCGGCGGCCGGCGTGGCGGGGGCGCAGCTTTACGGACCTTGCGAACATGTGTCTCAGCGACGGAATCCGCTGTTGGAACGCGCACGGCGATGGGCCCAGCCACCGTGCCGTTGGCGGGACCGGCAGGTCGAGAAGCGCGTCGGCGCACGGACTTCCCCGGGGACGTCGGTGCGGACGTCATCACACGTGCTCCGGATACAGCATCAAATCCACCCAATTCTCTTGTGGCCGCATATCAGCGACACCGGGCGCGTAGACCCCGGTGCCGCCGGCCGGGTCCACAAAGACGCCCGTGTTCTGGTCGTAGGTCCCGTAAGCGGCGCCGCTGGCCTGCGGCGGGTTCGGTGGTGCAGGAGGCGGTGCGGGGGCCGGCGGTACCGTACCGTAGGGCCCCGCAAACACGTTCGGCGGGTTAGTCGCCCACCCCGGCGGGACGGCTGGTGGAGGCCACGCATTCGGGTAGGGCGCCGGCGGTATCCAGGCCGTAAGCGGTGGCGGCGGGGGCCCCTGGTTCGGTGGGGGGATATACGGCCAAGGCTGATGCGGCGCCGGTCCCGGGCCGGTCTGTACCCCGGGCGGCACCGAACCCGGCGCGACGGGATATCCCGGATCCGGATCGTTCTCCGGCGGTATGTACGGGAACTTGTTGGGCGGCAGGATATTTCGTCCGTCCTCGGGCGTGTCGTCCTCCATGACATCCATCGGTGTGCCGATCGGTACCGGCGGACCGCGCCATGGGCTGTTCCCGATCGGGACGTAGCCGCGCGGATCGCGGCACAACTCAATTGTCGGCGCGCGCTTGCCGGGGAACTCCTGGCACGGGTAGTTCCGCGCCCCGCGCACCACCATCGGATCATTTTGCGCGACTTTGCAATACAAGTCGGTCGGGAGGTCGCGCAATGTCGTGTCGCCAGGCGTGCGGATCTCCGACGGTGGCAAAAACCCCGTGTTGCAAGGCGGCGGATCGTTGATCGAGATCTTGAAGTCCTGCTTGCCGCCCTCGTCAGCGGGAAGTTGGCCGCCGATCGTCAGCAGGGACGCCTGCAGCGCGGGAAAAATGACGAGCGCCTGTTCGATCGACTTGCGGTAAATGACGCCGACGCGGCCGAAGTTGGCCAAGTTGGCCGCAAGGACCGGGAACGACGGGCGAATGCCCGAGAACGTTTCGCTGGCTTCTGCGGCCGCTCCGGGCGCAGTCGCGAGCAGCGAACGCAGCTGAGTATCGGCTCCGGCGACTTCGTTGGTCAGGCGGGCAAGGCCATCGGCCAGGGACCGGATGTCCTCGCCGCTCCGTATCTGCGCCTCCAAGAACGGTCCAGCCTGGTCGATCAGCGCCGAGGTCTGCGGCCAGGCTGCGTTGGCGTCATCGATCAGCACCCGTGCGGACTGAATCAACCGCGCGAGTTCGGGCCCGGCGCCGTTGAACGCCTCGAAGGTCTCGTGCAAGAGGTCCTGGAGCCGGGTGTTGTCAAGGCTGCTCACCAATCGATCGGCCTCACGCAACAACTCGGCCACATCTTGCGGTATCGCCGTCCGCTCCTCCGGAATGGTCGCACCATTGCGCAGCACCTCCGTCGAAGGATCTGCGGGCGGAACGAAATCCACGTACTGCTCGCCGACCGCAGACACGCTTTTGACGGTGGCCGTGGAGTTCTCCGGGATCTTGATATCGCTGTTGAGCCGCATGTGCGCGGACACACCATCGTCGGTCAGCTGCACGGCTTCGACGCGCCCAGCTTGGACTCCGCGGAAGGTGACGTTGGCGTTCTCGTACAGTCCACCGCCCGCGACGAAATTCGCAGTGACGTCATATGTGCCCAAACCCAGGCGGGCGGGAATACGTACATACAGCAGAGCGATTGCGCCGACCGAGATCACGGTCACGACGGCGAACACCCACAGTTGAATTCGCGCAGTTCGACTCATTACTCCGGCGGCACCTCCTGACCCGACGCGGTGCCCGGCGGGATCTTGAACGGATCTGCGGCCTGGCCTGACAGGTTCGCCATTTCCCCGGTAAGGAATTCCGGTGGATTGACGACTTCCGCGAGGCGCTTCATGTTCGGGTCGAAAAATGACGTCGTGAACATGGTCTCGCCGAGCCGACGGATTGTCAGGTCGAACGTTGAGTAGATGTTGAAGTAGTCACCTCTGGCCACCCGATGCAAGTTCTTGCCCGGGAACGGGAACGTCGCCAAGCTGTCCAAAGCGGTCACAAGGTCCGCACGAGTGTCGTTGATCGGTTTGATCACCGCGTACAAATCGACGATGTCCTCGGCGAAATCCTCTTTGGTTTCGGCCAGAATGCGCGACGCGACGGTGCCGAAGCTCTGCAGGGCCGCGAAAGCATCGACGATGGTCGCACGGTTCTCGTTGAGCACCCGCAACGCTCCTGGGAGGGTGTCCAGCGCGCGGCCCAGACTGTCTTTGCTACGCGCGAGGACTCCGGCGAATCGGTTCAGGCCTTCGGCCGCCGCGATGATGTCATCGGTCTGCCGATTCAACGACGCGGCGAGCTCGGCGAGCCGCGGGATCAGACCGGCGAACTGGCCTTCACGGCCGGCGACCGCGTTGTAGACCTCCTGTGTGATGTCCTGTAACGCACCGAGATTGCCTTTGTTGACCACCACACCCAACGCCGACAGCACTTCCTCTGTAGTCGGATAACGGCTGCCCCGGCTCAGTGGAATCTCAATCCCGTCACGCAACTCGCCAACCGGCGGCTGGCCAACCGGAGGCGCTAGTTCGATGTGCTGCGATCCCAACAGCGATGTCTGCGCGACCTTCACAGTTGAGTTGGCCGGCAACTTGACGTTTTGATCGAGCGAAAGTTCCACCGCCGCGTAGAAAGTGCCATCCGGCCGCTGAACGGCTTCGATACCCGACACGCTGCCGACCGTGACGTTGTCGACCATCACGGGCGAATTCTGTGGCAGCGTGGCGACGTCGGGAACTTCCACAGTGATCGAGAATGCGCCTTTACCGTGACCCGCGGTGCCTGGCATGTTCAGCGAGTTCAAGCCGCCGAACGAGCAACCGGCAAGCAGTACCGCACCCGAACTGATGGCCAGGCTCCGGCGGGCGGCGCGCCCGGCTTTCATTCCCCGTGACTGGCGTGTCATCCCCCACCTCCCGAGACAGCGGCTTCGGCCGGAAGCGGACCGGGCGCGGCCGGTGCCGGCGCCCCCGGAACCGGACCGAGAGGCGGAGGACCAGGCGCCGGACCCTGCGGCGGTACCACCGGACCAAGCGTGTACGGCTGCGCCGGCGGCGGCGGGCCCGGAACTGGGTTCTGGGGCAGGAGCAACGCACTGGGGTCGCCTTCGTTCCCGGCACGAGGCGGAAATCGCCCGTCGGCCGGTATCCACTCCAGATACGGGATGTAGGTCTTGGCCTTGGCCTCGGTAGCAGGGGTGTCATAAATGACCTGCCCCTTGTACGCGGTGATCGTATTGATTCCATGCGCCATGAAGGGCGGGTAGCTGACCGCCAGGCGCTTCAGCACCGGAGCCATCCGCTGGCGACAGATCTCGGCTCGCTTGTCGTAGTCAGGCGTTCCGGCGCCGTCCAAGTTCCCGCAGATGAACTGCACCGGGTTGGCGAATTCCGGCAGCCCCAGGAGGCCGTTCGCGGTGCCCTGCGCCGGGTTGTAGATGTTGTAGAAATTCGCCATCGCATTCGGAAGGACGTGCAGGATCTGCTCGACGTCGTCGGTCTGGTTTGTGAGGATGGTGGTGAAGTCAGCCAGCCTGTTGATGCTGCCAATAAGCACTTCGTTGTTCTCATTGAGGAAGCCGCGGACGTCCGAAAGGGCCTGGTTGAGACTGCCGAGCGTGTCGTCCAGGCCCACTGAGCTGTCAGCCAACACCTGAGAGACCGAGGCCAAATGGCCACTGAATTGGACGATTTGCTCGTTGCTGTTCGAAAGTGCGTCAACCAGAATCTGCAGATTCTTCACCGTGCCGAACAGGTCCGGGCTCGAGTCACCCAGCCGTCCTGCAGTCTGAGACAGTTCGCGCAAGGCTTGTCGGAACGAGCCGCCATTGCCATCGAAGGTGTCGGCGGCCTGATTGACAAACTCGCTCAACGGACCGTGAGTTTGGCCCGCCGATGGTCCGAGCTGCTGGCTGAGCCTGGTCAGCTCTGTTTTGACGTCATCCCACTCCACCGGCACGGCAGTGCGGTCCAACTCGATGCTGCCGCCATCCTCCATTGCCGGGCCCTGCTTGTAGACAGGGGTGAGTTGAATGAAGCGGGCTGCCACGAGGTTTGGCGCCATGATCACCGCGCGCGCGTCGGCGGGCAGTTGGATGCCGTCCTTCACCCGCATGGTGATCTTCACGGCATCGGCCTGCGGCGTGATCGATTCGATCGAGCCGATCGGAACACCGACGATGCGGACCTCGTCGCCCGGATACACGCCTGCAGCCGAGGCGAAGTAGCCGTCCACCGTGTAGGTGCTGACTCGTGGCAAAAGCACGTACACGCCACCGATCAGCGCCACCAGCAGTGCGCTGATGACGGCGAAACGCATCCAACGGGTCACGGTGACTTCGGCCTTATGATCAGGCGCTCGTTGATGAACCCCTTCAGCATGTCGGACAGGCTGTCGGGAATCTTGCCCGGCTGAAAGTAAAGATCCAGCAGCAGGGCCGTCTGCGTATTGTTCGGTACCGCATTGGGCAGATTGACCATGAATCCGGAAGCCGACCCGACCGACTCGCCGAGCGCGGTGGCGTACGGCGGCAACCGCTTGATCGCTTCACTGATGTGCTCACGGCGTTCAAGTAGGTTGTCCAGAACCAAATTCAGCTTCTTCAGCGCCGGACCGAACTCGCGGCGGTTATCGGCCACAAACCCCGAAATCTGCTCGGACACGTCGTCGATGCCGGCGATCAAATTACTCAGCGCCGCCCGCCGCTCATCGAGCGCGGCGAAGAGCTGATTGCCATCGGTGACGAGTTGATTGACTTGACCGGCCCGGTCGGCAAGCACCGCGGTCACCGACTTCGCGCGTGCCAACAGCTGGCCCAGCGCTTCATCGTTGGCGTTGATGCTGCGCGACAACTCCGCCACCCCGTCGAGCGTGCGGCGAAGCTCAGGTGTCGCGTCGCGAAATGAGTCGGTCAGGACCCGCAGCGCCTGGGTCAACTGGTTCTTGTCGAGGGAAGCGGAGTTCTGGCCGAGATCCTGCAATGCCATATTCAATGTGTACGGAACCGTCGTGCGGGCCAGCGGAATCGACGTCACCGATCCGCTGCCTTGCGGAGTGACCCCGAGCGATCGCTCCCCCAGAACAGTGTCGGTCCGGATCGACACCATAGTCTGATCCCCCAGCCTGACGTCTCGATCCACGGTGAACGTCACTTTCGCGACGTCGCCGGCCAGGCCGACGCCGGTCACCTTGCCCACCGTGATGCCGGAGACGTTGACGTCGTTACCCGGCGAGATTCCACCGGCGTCAGCGAAGAACGCCTCGTAGGACTTGCCTTGCGGATAGAACGGCAAGTTGCTGTAGCCGAACGCGACGAGCAAGACACACACCACGACCGCGATTCCGAAGATTCCCGCCCGTAACGTCTTATCCATTGTCTGAACACCTGCCCTTCGATGGATCCGGCACGCCGCCGATCGGCAGGAAGATGTCGCTGCCCGCAGGACCGTTGAATTTAAGCCTCACCGTGCAGATGTAGTAGTTGAAGTACGAGCCGTACGCGCCAAGGGAATTGAGTCGCAGGTAGTTTTCTGCCAGCGGTTCGATGACCGAATTCACCTCGGCCTTACGGTCGTCGAGCTCGGTCGCCAGCGGGCGAAGGTTCTCGAGTACGCCCTGTAGCGGCCGTCTCGACTTGACCAACATGTCGGTGAGGTCCGTTTCCGCTGACGCCAGCGGCGGAATCGCTCCGGCGATCGGGTCTCGACCCTCCGCCAGTCCGCTGACGAGTTTCTGGAGTTCGTCCACGCTGGCATCGAACTCCACGCTCTTCTCGTCAACGGTGCCGAGCACCTCGTTGAGATTGCGGATGACCTCAGAGATCACCTGGTAGCGATCACCCAAGGTCTTGCTGAAGGATCCTGTCTCCGAGAGCAATTGAGACAACGCACCGCCCTGGCCCTGAAGCAACTCGAGAATCGCATTGCTGATCTGATTGACCTGCTCGCCATTGAGGCCCTTGACTACCGGGCGCAGGCCACCGAGCAGGGCGTCGAGATCCAACGCCGGCTGGGTCTGGTTGATGGAGACCATACCGCCCGGTGGTAACTTTCGCAGTTCGCCCGGGCCCGAGGTGATCTCCATGAAGCGGTCGCCGACCAGGTTCTCGTAGCGGATCACGGCCCGCGTCGACGTATACATCTGGTACTTCTTGTCGAGGGTGAACGCCACATCGACGGTGTTGTCGGGATTCAGCTTCACACCTTCGACCGTGCCCACCGGCACCCCCGAGATCCGCACGTCGCTGCCGCTCTCGAGTCGCGAGGCGTCGCTGAACGTGGCGTGGTAGCTGTTGGTCGAAGCGAACCGGAACTCTCCGAAGATCACGACCAAACCTGCGGCAACCATCAGCATGACCACGACGAAGATGCTGACCTTGGCCAGGGTTCCGCGGTGGCCCATCAGAAGTCGTCCCGTTCTGCGAACGCGCCATTGAAGAGGAACTGGAAAGTGGACGGAGCGTCGACCTGCACTTCGGTGAACGGCTCGTACGGGATGTAGGCGTTGTCGGTAACCAAGAACGGCGACCTGAACCACGAGCCGCCAAACATCTTGCTGGGGATGTTCGGGAGGCCGCGGCAGTTCGGACCACCCGTTGCATTCACAATCGGCAGGCTCTCCGGATACGTATACGACGGCACGCCCAGTACGAAGCTGGAACTGACCATTGCGCCGGGTTTGAGGCCACCGACGACGGCCTGTCCCCGCTCGTTGCCGATCGCAACTCCTTGTATTATGCAGCCGAATTCCGGCGAATAGTCTCCCAACACCTTCAATGGCGCTCGTAGCCGCTGGATCGCAGCGATGTAATCGTCTGCCCCCGGCTCCAAAGTATCGGCGCCCTGGTTCGCCAGGCCGATCGTCGCAAGCAACGTCGCGTTCAGGTTCTCCTGCTGATCGACGACCGTCGCGCTGATGGTCGGCACGTTGTCGATCACAGTCACCAGGTCGGGGCCGGCATCGCCATAGATGTTGGCCACCGTGGCCGTCTGCCCGATAACCGACTCCACTTGCGGCAGCTTCGGATTCAGTTCGGTGAGGTACTGATTCAAACCCGCTATGGTAGAGCCGAAATCGTCACCGTGACCACGCAGGCCTTCCGCGATCGCCGACATAGACGCGTTCAGGTGTATGGGGTTGATCTTGTTCAGGACATCTATCAGGGTCTGGAACAGCGTGTTGGCTTCCAGCTGCACTGCTTCGGCCTGAACCACGGCGCCGGCGCGCAGCGGCGTTCCCGACGGCTGATCGGGGGCAAGGAATTCCACCGACTTCGCGCCGAATACCGTGGTACTGGCGATACGCACTGGCGCATTCGAGGGGACAAAGCGCAGCTCGCGCGTGTTGATCGCGAGCGTCAACTTCGCTTGATCGCCGGTGTACGAGATGTCTTCGACCTTGCCGATTTGAACACCCCGGTACTTGACCTTGGCGTCGGGATCCATCACCAAACCGGCCCGCGGAGAGGTGACCACCACAGACTCGGTCGGTGTGAACGCCGCGGTGTAAAAGAGATAGGTGAACACCGAGAAGGCCACGAGGATCGCCGCCAGCACTGCGGCGGCGATCCTGATCGCGGACTTTCTCGACATGGTTTCTCTCTCCTCTAACCCGACAGGTTGAAGTTGCCGGTGGCACCGTACACGGCCAAGGAGATGAACAAGGTGATGATGACGACGACGATCAGCGAAGTCCGAACCGCCTTACCCACCGCGACGCCAACGCCGACAGGTCCGCCCGAAGCGTTGTAGCCGTAGTAGGTGTGGACGAGCATCACGGCGACCGCCATCACGATCGCCTGAGCGAAAGACCACAACAGATCGTTCGGTATCAGGAACGTATTGAAGTAGTGGTCGTAGAGACCGCCCGACTGTCCGTTGACGTAGACGGTGATGGTGCGAGCCGAGAAGAACGCGGCCAGCACGGCCAACGAATACAGCGGGATTATCGCAATCAGGCCGGCGACGATGCGGGTGGACACCAGGTAGGACACCGAGTGCACGGCCATTGATTCGACCGCATCGATCTCTTCGGAGATGCGCATTGCGCCCAGTTGCGCGGTGGTACCTGCGCCTATGGTGGCCGCGAGCGCGATACCGGCGATGATCGGCGCAACGATGCGCACGTTGAGATAGGCGGACAGGAACCCGGTGAGCGCCTCGATGCCAATGTTGCCCAGTGACTCGTAGCCCTGCACGGCGATGACGCCGCCGGACGCCAGCGTGAGGAAGGCAGCGACACCGACCGTGCCACCGATCAGGATCAGCGCACCGGTGCCCAGGGTCATCTCGGCTATCAACCGGGTCGTTTCCTTGCCGTAGCGACGCACCGCGTTCGGCATGTACCGCACCGACTCGGCGTAGAACAACGCCTGCTCGCCAAAGGTATCCACGGCCTTGGGCACCCGTTCGAGCGCCCGCCGCATTCTCAGCGACACGTCGTAGCTCATCAGCCCAGCACCCGAACGCCGATTGCGGTCATAAGTACGTTGATCACGAACAGACAGATGAAGGCATAGATGACGGTCTCGTTGACGGCCTCTCCGACCCCCTTGGGTCCACCCTTGACGGTGAGTCCGCGATAGCAACCGACGAGTCCCGCCATTACGCCGAACAGCAGGGCCTTGACTTCGGAGATCACCAACTCGCCGAGCCCGGTGAGGATGGTCAGGCCGTTGATGAAGGCCCCGGGGTTCACACCCTGCAGTAGTACGGAGAACACATAGCCGCCGACCAGGCCGATCGCGATCACCAGACCGTTGAGCAGCAGCGCCACCGTGGTCGACGCCAGCACGCGCGGCACCACCAGCCGTTGAATGGGATCGATGCCGAGCACCCGCATCGCGTCGATCTCTTCACGGATGGTGCGGGCGCCCAGGTCCGCGCAGATTGCCGTCGCACCGGCGCCGGCGATGACGAGCACGGTCGAGATTGGGCCGAGCTGCGTCACCGTGCCGAACGCGGTGCCGGACCCGGACAGGTCCGCGGCACCGATCTCTCGCAACAGGATGTTGAGGGTGAACGCGACCAGCACTGTGAATGGAATCGAAATCAGCAGGGTCGGAACGAGCGAAACCTTCGCGATCATCCATGTTTGCTCGAGGAACTCACGGAATTGAAAGGGGCGTCGAAAGATCTTGAGGAACGTTTCCAAGGACATCTCGAAGAAGCCGCCCACGGCCCGCGTCGGGACCGTGAGCTGTTTGATCAACCTTTGCTCCGTTCTCGGGGGAAGGGATGTTCGGCGCGTCGTCTTCGTGGCGAAGAGGTGAAATACGTTGTCACGGCGGACTTCCCACCCCTTGGCTCAGCGTTGCTCTCAGTGAGCCGGATCATACTAACTAGAACACGTTCGGAGTGTCAAAGCTCCGAAAATGGAGTCACAAATGTGATTTTTGTGCTGGTCAGGGCAAGTGTGACGCAGCTCATTCTAGAACGTGTTCTAGTCGAGCTCGGCCGTAACGAACGAGACCGTCAGTCTTGCTGATTCATCAGCGCGGTGGCCGAGAAACACTTCTGCGGATCGCGTCCAGCAAAGTACTCCTGGAGGGTCGCGGACAGCTTCGAAGGGTCCCAGGCATCGGCTTCGGCGCTGAATTGCGCCTCGACCGTCGGCGCTGCCACCAGTGTCACGGTAGGACCGTAGACGATGAAGAGCTGACCGTTGACCGCTTCGGCCGCCGGGGAGGCCAGGAAGCGCACCAGGTTCACGACGTGGTCGGGTGACAACGGGTCGATCTGGCCTTCGCTCAATTCCGGTGCTTCGCCGAACACGTCCGCGGTCATCGCGGTGCGGGCACGGGGCGCGATGGCGTTGGCCCGCACACCGTAGCGTTCCAGGGCCCGGGCCATCGACAGCGTCAACGCGGTGATGCCGGCCTTGGCGGCGCCGTAGTTGGCCTGCCCGACCGGCCCCACCAGCCCGGCTTCCGACGAGGTGTTGATGACGCGGCCGTAGACCTGGCCGTTGTTGTCCTTCGCTTTCGCGCGCCAGTACGTGGCGGCGTTGCGGGTCAGCAGGAAGTGCCCGCGAAGGTGCACGGCGATCACCGCATCCCAGTCCTCGTCGGACATGTTGAACAGCATGCGGTCGCGGGTGATGCCGGCGTTGTTGACGACGATGCCGAGGCCTCCGAGTCCGTCGGCCGTTTCGACCAGTTCGTCGGCGGTCGAGCGCTCGCTGATGTCGCCCGCCACCGCGACGCCCTTGGCGCCCGCTGCGGAGATCTCGTCGAGCACGTCGGACTTGTCGAGCGCGGCGGCGATGTCGTTCACGACGATGGTCGCCCCGGCCCGGGCCAGGCCGATGGCCTCCGCGCGTCCCAGCCCTGCCGCCGCGCCGGTTACCACCGCCACGCGCCCGGACAGGTCGTTGGGGTCTGTACTCATGCCACTCCTCGGATGCCCACGGGCGTCGTCAATTTATGAATACCTCTAGTCTCGCCGAAGCAGCGCCGCTCGCGGGCACTCCGCGATGGACTGCTCGGCCAGATCCTCCTGGTCGGCGGGCACCGGATCGAGCTTGACCACCGCGTAATCATCGTCGTCGAGATCGAACAGGTCGGGCGCGATTCCCACGCACACGGCGTTGCCCTCGCACCGGTCCCGGTCCACTTCCACCCTCATCACAACCTCCTCGCGGTCAAAGCTGCTCCGAGCCCAGTGTGGCACCGGCCTGGACCCCAAGACTAGAACGTGTTACAACCGGGAGGGAATCGGGGCTGGCTCCCGGTATGCCACTTCGTGCCTCTAGAGAAGTTAGGACAAGGCGATGCGGATCGGCTACACCCCAGAGCAGGAAGAGCTGCGCCGCGAGCTGCGCTCCTACTTCACCAAGCTGATGACCCCCGAGCGCGCCGAGGCGCTGGCCTCCAACGACGGCGAGATGGGACGCGGCAACGTCTACCGCGAGACCGTCGCGCAGATGGGCAAGGACGGCTGGCTCACCCTGTCGTGGCCCAAGGAGTTCGGCGGCCAGGAGCGCCCTCCCATCGACGGGTTGATCTTCAACGACGAGGCCGCGATAGCGAACGTGCCGGTGCCGTTCCTGACGATCAACAGCGTTGCGCCGACGATCATGCACTTCGGCAGCGACGAGCAGAAGAAGTTCTTCCTGCCCAAGATCGCCGCCGGCGAACTGCACTTCTCGATCGGCTACTCCGAGCCCGGGGCGGGCACCGATCTGGCGTCGCTGCGCACCACCGCAGTTCGCGACGGCGACGACTATGTGATCAACGGCCAGAAGATGTGGACGAGCCTGATCGCCTACGCCGACTATGTGTGGCTGGCCG
>NZ_LZJE01000336.1:0-16120 GCF_001666865.1 Mycobacterium sp. E136 | reverse complement strand
GCCGCGGTCAGATCGACGAGATAGCCGTTGGCCGCCGGGTCGGCGGTCAGAAGCCGGTGCAGGACGGTGCGCGCGTCCAACGGCCCGTCGGCCGCCAGTCGCAGGGCGCGGGCGAGCACGACCTTGTGCAACCCGCTCGACGGGGTGTTGAGCCGGGTCACGGCCGTCGCGACGCGCGCACGGTGCTCATCGGGTTCCGGCAGCGACTCGGCGATGTGCACGCCGGGCATCTGGCGCAGCGGCCACTCCGGCAACGCATCGAGGAACTGAACGCTCTGCGGCCGGATCAGCGCCGCGGGTTTGGTCATGTCAAAAGGCAACGCGCCCAAGATGATCGGGGCGCTGTGCGATGCCAGCGCGGCGCGCGCGTCGGCGAGCTTCGGGAACGCGGTGTGCACCCCCTCCGCGACGACGGCGCCGCGGGAGGCCAGGACGAAGGTGGGTTCGCGAGTCACCGTGGTTTACACGGATCCTGGTGGCCGGTGAGTCCCTGCGCGATGATCTGGCGCATCGCGTGCTCGAAACCGAGCACCGCCAGGGAGGCGGGTGCCATTGCGAACCGGATGCCGCTCGGCACCGGCATCTCCACCCACCGCGCGATCATCGAGCGGGAGAAGTGCGCGTGCCCGACGAACACCACGTCGCGCGTCTCCATGTGGGTCAGCGCCACCTCGAGAGCGCTGTCGGCGCGCTGGCTGACCGCCTCGATGCTTTCGCCGCCCTCGGCGCCGTGGGTCCAGATCAGCCAGTCGGGGACGGTCTCGCGGATCTGCGGTGTCGTCAGCCCCTCGTAGCGGCCATAGTCCCATTCCTGCAGAAGCGGCGACACCTCGTCGATGGCCAGCCCCGCCAGTTCCGCGGTCCGCACCGCGCGCCGCATCGGGCTGGAGACCACCAGCGGGTTGTCCAGTTCGAGTTCGGCCAGCGCCTCGGCGGCCAGTTTGGCGCGCTCCTCGCCGGTCGCGGTCAGCTCGAGGTCGGTGCGGCCGGTGTGCCGACCGCTCTTCGACCACTCCGTCTCGCCATGACGAAGAAGGATCAGGCGGTGCTCCAGGAGGGCCACGCCGACTCATTCTGCCGCACGTCGCGTCGCGCTGTCCCGACCCGTGCAACGATGGGCACCGTGACGCGAGTACTTGCGGTCGCCAATCAAAAGGGTGGGGTAGCCAAGACGACGACGGTGGCGTCGTTGGGTGCGGCGATTCAGGAGACGGGCAAGCGGGTCCTGGTGGTGGACCTCGATCCGCAGGGATCGCTGACGTTCTCACTGGGTCACGACCCCGACAAGCTGCCGGTGTCGATCCACGAGGTGCTGCTCGGCGAGGTCGAACCCGACGCCGCCCTGGTGGACACGCCCGAGGGAATGACGCTGCTGCCGGCCAACATCGACCTGGCCGGCGCCGAGGCCATGCTGCTGATGCGCGCCGGGCGCGAATACGCGCTCAAGCGTGCGCTGGCGAAGGTCCTCGACCGGTATGACGTGGCGCTCATCGACTGTCCGCCGTCGCTCGGTGTCCTGACGCTCAACGGCCTGACCGCCGCCGACGAGGTGATCGTGCCGCTGCAGTGCGAGACGCTGGCGCACCGCGGTGTCGGGCAGTTCCTGCGCACCATCGCCGACGTGCAGGCGATCACCAACGCCGACCTCAAACTGCTGGGCGCGCTGCCGACGCTCTACGACTCGCGCACCACGCACAGCCGCGACGTGCTGCTCGACGTCGCCGACCGCTACGACCTGCCGGTGCTGGCGCCGCCGATCCCGCGCACCGTCCGCTTCGCCGAAGCCAGCGCCTCGGGAGCGTCGGTGCTCGCCAGCCGCAAGAACAAGGGTGCGGGTGCCTACCGCGAGCTGGCCGCGGCATTGATGAAGCACTGGAAGAACGGCAAGCCGATGCCGACGTTCGCCCCGGAGATCTAGGTGATTTGGGTGCGCAAGTGGTCGCGGAGCGATCGTTAGCGCACCGAAATCACGTCTAGCCGCCCAAAGCCACCAGTTCGTTCCCCCGCTGCTCCAACAGCGTCGAGCCGGCCACCGCGGGCACCACCGGCGCCGCGCTCTGCGGCCGGGCCACCGGAATGTGGCGTTCGCCGCGGCCGGTCGCGGGATCGAACACGTCGTAGCCGTCGGTGACGGGGACGAGCAGGCGCCCCGCCATGATCGTCGCCGGGCCCACGGGCTTGTTCGGCCCGGCGGGTGTGACGGTGTAGCGGTATTCAAAGTTGTTGTCGGAGAACACCATGACGCTGTCACCGGTCCACCACGTGATCAGGTCGCCCGCCCGCGACATGGTGGCCTGCGGCGACGGCGGGCGCTCCACCGGCGTGCTGGCGAAGGTCTCGCCCGTCTCGTCGACGATGTTGACCACGGGTTTGGGTGTGGGCACGTAGACCGCGGTCATCGTGTCGGCGACGGCCACCACGCGTGCCCCCGAATCGGGCGCGACACCCTCCTGCGGCACGTACTTCAAGTCCGGGGTGTCTTCCTCGTCGGACGGCCGCAACAGCGTCAGGCGCAGATCTGACTGCCGTGGACAGTCCTCGAGCACCGACACCGCGCTCGAACTCGCCTGCGCGGACACCAGCCGGCACAGCGGCAGCGTGGGGACGTCCGGCTTGATGCGGGCGTCGAGCGCGCCGTAGCTGATCATCCGGACCATGTCGGAGCGCCATAGCTCCAGCCGGTTCTCACCCGCCGACAGCACCGTGGTCCCGTCGGACGACAGGGTCACCGAGGCGTCGGCGTAGGACGTGCGCGCCGAACCCCGCTCGCCGGTCTTGGCGTCGATGGTGCTGACCTGACCACATCCGCGCGTATCGGGGTAGACGGCGACCGCGTATTGGTAGACGTAGCTGACCCCGCACAGGTCGAGGTCGCGGGCGTAGGTCCACAGCGTGTCGCCGGTCGCGGGGTCGCGTCCCTCGACGGTCCGGCCGTCGCCGGTCACCACCGCGCCGCCGACCACCAGCGGCATCGTGGTCCGTCCGCTGGGTGCCGTCCACAGCTGCCGTAGCGACTCCGGAACCACCTTGGCGGGCGTCAGCGCCGGCACAGGGGCGTCGGCGGGCTTGCTCAGGGTGGCCCGTGCGTCGCTGGTCCACCACACCAACGCCGCCGTGACCACGACCACGACACCGATCGCTAGCGCCACCATCACATCGGTGCGCGTGCGGCGTTCGGGTTTGACCATCGCGGGGAGGCGCCGGGCTAGCCGGCGCTGGCCGCGGCCTTGCGGGGCCGACGACGGCGCCTGCGCTTCGCCGGAGCCGTGTCGCCGGAACCCTCGCCGCTGCCGCCGGGGTCCTGGTCGGACGACGTCGCGGACGCCTCGGGATGTCCGGTGACCGGCTTGCCGCCGCGGGTGCGACGACGGTTGCGGTTGCGCTTGCGCGCCGGGGCGTCGGCCGACTTCTCCGCCGGTGCGCGCCTGCTGCTCTGCACCTTGACCGGCTCGCCGACCGTGCCGGTGGCGTCGGCCGGGATGCTCAGCTCGCTGTAGAGGTGCGGCGAACTGGAGTACGTCTCGGCGGGATCGGGGCAGCCCAGGTTCAGCGCCTTGTCGATCATCGCCCAGCGCGCCATCTCGTCCCAGTCGACGAGGGTCACCGCGACACCGGTCTTACCGGCGCGCCCGGTGCGCCCGATGCGGTGCACGTAGGCCTGCTCGTCCTCGGGGATCTGGTAGTTGATGACGTGGGTGACATCGTCGATGTCGATGCCGCGGGCGGCGACGTCGGTGGCGACCAACACGTCGATCTCGCCGCTGCGGAACGCCTTGAGCGCCTTCTCACGCGCGCCCTGACCGAGGTCACCGTGCACGGCGCCGACCTTGAACCCGCGCTCGGCGAGTTCGTCGGAGACCTTCTGGGCGGTGCGCTTGGTGCGGGTGAAGATCATCGTGGCGCCGCGACCCTCGGCCTGCAGGATGCGGCTGACCATCTCGACCTTGTCCAGCGCGTGGGCGCGGTAGGCGAACTGCTCGGTGGTGTCGTGGGTCGCCGCCGAATGCGGGGCCTCAGCCCGGATATGCGTCGGCTGGTTCATGAAGGTCCTGGCCAACGTGATGATCGGGTCCGGCATCGTCGCCGAGAACAGCATCGACTGCCTGCTGTCGGGGATCTGGCGCAGAATCCGCTCGATATCCGGAAGGAAGCCGAGGTCGAGCATCTCGTCGGCCTCGTCGAGCACCAGCATCGACAGGCCGCCCAGCTTCAGGTGACCCTGCTGGGCCAGGTCGAGCAGTCGCCCCGGCGTACCGACGACCACGTCCACGCCCTTCTCGAGCGCCTCGATCTGGCCCTCGTAGGGCCGGCCACCGTAGATCGACGTCACGGAGAGCCTGCGGTCACCGACGGTGAGGTACTTCGCTGCGGCCGCCAGGTCGCCGTACACCTGCAGACACAGTTCGCGGGTGGGAACGACCACCAGCGCCCGCGGAACGCCCGTCAGGGGCCGGTCGGGATCGGTCGTGATCCGCTGGAGCAGCGGCACACCGAACGCGAGGGTTTTGCCCATACCGGTGCGGGCCTGACCGATCAGGTCGTCGCCGGCCAGTGCCATCGGCATGGTCAGCTCTTGAATAGCGAAGGGATGTTCTTTGCCATCCTCGGCGAGAGCGCGGACGATTTCGTCGCGAACTCCCAGTTCAGCAAATGTGGGATTGAGATGCGTCATACGCGAAAACGAGGCCTTTCAATTGTCATCCTCATGGCTTCCACGCGCGCACGAGTTCGACAAGAGATGGCCTGTTGAAGACCAAGGGCCCTGCACTGAGGTAGGCGGACCGACTGCGTGCACGCACATTTCTTGGGTCGAGGCGGCTTACAAAACGTCTTGCCAACTACCACGCCCGCACCCATCATACCTGGCGGCCTCGGCCCGACGAGCGACCCGCCGACGGCGTTTATTGTTGGGCCCATGAACACGACGCCTCCGGCACCCGGGCAAACCGACTCGGCGACGTCGGGTGTGTCGGTCGACCATCCCGGCGTCACCGAGCTGTTCGCGCTGCTGGCCTACGGCGAGGTGGCGGCGTTCTACCGGCTCACCGACGAAGCCCGTATGGCGCCCAACCTCCGCGGACGCATCAACATGGCGACCATGGCGGCCGCGGAGATGAACCACTACGAGGTGCTGCGCGACGCGCTCGAGCGCCGCGGGGTCGACGTCGTGCCGGCGATGACGAAATACGCGTCTGCCCTTGAGAACTACCACCGGTTGACCACGCCGAGCACGTGGCTCGAAGCGCTCGTCAAGACCTACGTGGGCGATGCTCTCGCGGCCGACTTCTACCTCGAGATCGCCCACGCCCTGCCCGACGAGGTCGCCGATGTGGTGCGCGCGGTGCTCTCCGAGACCGGCCACTCCCAGTTCGTCGTCGCGGAGGTGCGCTCGGCGGTGACGGCCAGTGACAGGCAGCGCCACCGGCTCGCGCTGTGGTCGCGCCGGCTGCTCGGCGAGGCCATCACCCAGGCACAGTTCGTGCTGGCCGACCACGACGAGCTCGTCGACCTGGTGATGGCCGGCGGCGAAGGGCTCACGCAGATGACCGAGTTCTTCGACCGGTTGCAGCGGACACACGCCTCCCGGATGGAGGAACTGGGCCTGGCCTGAGTTACTGGGTGCAGGTCGCGATCATCGAGTTGTTGTTCTGCGTGGCGATCGCCGTGCCCGAGGCATCGAGGATGCTGCAATTCAGCTGGCCGGCGACGCTGGTCGCGGTGACCGACTTGAGCTCGACGCCCGGGTCGAGGACCACCTGTTTGACCCACGGCAGTGCGACGTTGACGTCGGTCCGCAGCGCTCCCTGCCCGTCGGTGTAGATCACGGTGACCAGGTCGAGCAGCTGGCGGTTGCCCGTCACCCGGTAGGTGAAGGTCCGCGGTGAGGCCGGCGCCGGCGGGGGAACGGCCGCCTGCGCGGTGGGAGTGGGTGCGGGGGCGGCCGGCGGCGGCGTCGTCTCGGCGCTCGGGGTGATCGTCGTGACGGTCTCCGGCGGCAGCGACGGGACGACGGGGGCAGCCCCCGAGGCGCGCGGTGCGGTGGTGGCGGGTGCGCTCGACGGCGCGGGCGCCTCGGACGTCGCGGTGGCCGAGACCGAACCGCTGTCGCCGCCGCCCAGGATGATTCCGGTGGTGCCGATCGCGATGAACAGGATCACCCCGGCGATGCCGGCGACCCACATCCAGCGCCGGTCGATGCTCTCCTCGTCGTACGCCTGCTCGTACTCGTCGTAGTCCTCGGGGTCGGACGGGCCGGGGTACTCGTAGTCGAAATCGTCGAGGGGCGGTTCGGGGTAATCCGAGTAGCCGGAATAGCTGGGAATCCGCTCGGTCGGGGCCAGGGAGTACGGTGAGTGCGCGGTATAAGACCTGTTCATGTGGGCTTTTCCAGTCGTCTTTAGCATTACCGCGCCTGATGCTATCGAGGTGGAAGTGACAGATGATGTTCACTGGCCCGTGTGTTGGTTACGGTCCGGACTCGGTTCGGTCGCCTTTGGTCTCGACGCTTCGCTGCCCGCGAACTCACCGGCGCGGTGTGCGCTCCGGCCGTCCACTAGCCTTAGCTCAAGTTCTTCGAAAAGACGGAAAGGGGCCCCGGCGTGGAGGTCAAGATCGGTGTCACGGACAGCCCGCGCGAGCTGAGCTTCAACAGCGCGCAGACACCCAGCGAGGTGGAGCAGTTGTTCACCGAGGCGCTGGCCAGGGATTCGGGTGTGCTGGCCCTGACCGACGAGAAGGGGCGCCGCTTTCTGGTGCAGACGTCCAAGATCGCCTACGTGGAGATCGGCGCGGCCGACGTCCGTCGTGTCGGCTTCGGGGTCGGCCTGGGAGCTAAGACCGGGTAAGCGGCACGTGTGACAGTCCGCCCCAAGCGAACTGGACGGTGCCCTCGACCGCGGCCTCCTTGGAGATCGGCCGGTCGTTGTTGAGCCAGTAGCGGGCGGAGTCCACGCTGATTGCGACCAGTCCCACCGCGATCATCCTGGCGCGGTGCGCCTCTAGCCCGGAATCCCGGCTGATCAGGTCGAACACCGCGTCGGTGCAGGCCTCGGTGGCCACCTTCACCTGCGCGGCGACCTGCGGTTCGTTGACATAGTCGTTCTCGAAGATCAGCCGGTAACCCTGGCCGTCGTGCTCGATGAAGTCGAAGAACGCCTGGACGGCCGCGCGCAACCGCTGCCGGTTGTCGGTGGTGGTGCGCAGCGCTTGGCGCACACCGGAGACCAGGTTCTCCACGTGCTTGGCCAACACGGCCAGGTACAGCTCCAACTTTGACGAGAAATGTTGGTAGAGAACGGGTTTGCTTACCCCGGCGCGCTCGGCGATCTCGTCCATGCCCGCCGCGTGATAGCCGCGATCGACGAAAACCTCGCTGGCAGCGACCAGTAGCTGCCCCCGGCGCTCATCGCGCGGCAGCCTGCCGCCGCGCCGGTTCAACACTCCGCCGCTCGGCTGCGCGCCTCGTTTCGCGGCGGTGTTGGCGAGATCGCTCATCACATCCTTCGTCGGTGCATCATCAAGTCTGGTTTTCGCAATGACCTTACTACCGTTGGTAAAGCGTGCAGGTGAGGCGCGGCTCACAGTGCACTGAGGGGTCGATGGCGCGCCGAAAGTATGAGGGCGCTGGCCTGTGTCATCCTGTTGCGGTGACCTACGACTCCCGTACTCGAGGAGGACAGATGGGTCCCGAACACGGCGGGGGTGTTCGCGTGCCCGCGCTGCGCAGCGAATGGCGCGAGCCGCTGCGCGCCCAGCGCGATCCGCTAGCAGAGAGCTCGGGACGGGTGAGGTCCAATCGCGACGAGCACCGCGGTTTCCGCAAACAGACGTGGCTCGGTCGCTTCGTCTCCACCTACGGCTGGCGGGCCTACGCACTGCCGGTGCTGATCGTGTTGACCGCCGTCGTCATCTACCAGACGATCACCGGCACCAGCGCCCCCGCGCCCAAACAGGCCGAGGGGCCCGTGCAGGGACCACCGACCATCGGGGTGGCGAGCACGGCGATCATCGGCGCCCCGCCCAAGGGGCTGACGCAGTTCGACGCCAACCTGCCGACCGGCATCCTGCCGCAGGGTGGTCCGTTCACCGAGGCCGGCGCGAAGACGTGGCACATCGTTCCGGGCACCACACCGCAGATCGGCCAGGGCACAGCGAAGACGTTCACCTACACCGTCGAGGTCGAAGACGGCATCGACACCGCGCCGTTCGGTGGCGACGAGGCCTTCGCCCGTATGGTCACCGAGACGCTGGCCAATCCCAAGAGCTGGACGCACAACCCGCAGTTCGCGTTCACCCGCATCGACGCCTCGTCCGGCATCGAACCCGACTTCCGGGTGTCGTTGAGCACGCCGATGACCGTGCGCGAGGGCTGCGGCTACGACATCCAACTCGAGGCGTCCTGCTACAACCCGGCTTATCGCGACGGGCAGCCGCGCGTGTTCATCAACGAGGCGCGCTGGGTGCGCGGCGCGGTGCCGTTTCAGGGTGACATCGGCTCATATCGGCAGTACGTGATCAACCATGAGGTCGGCCATGCGATCGGCTATCAGCGGCACGAACCGTGCGGGGGCAACGACCAACTGGCGCCGGTCATGATGCAGCAGACGTTCTCGACCAACAACAACGACGCCGCTCGCTTCGATCCGCAGTCGGTTCAGCCCGACAACCACAGCTGCAAGCCCAACCCCTGGCCGTACCCGATCGCCTGACGTTCCGTTGGCGCGCGAGCGTGCGTGTTTGCACACAACACGCCGCGGATTCTCGACATTGTGCGCGCGTTCACCGGCCGCGAGCGTGCGGGTATGCCTGAGGGAAGCGATCACCGCTCGTTGCTGTTGAATGTCGTAACTGCTGTGATGGTCATAGACGTTGAATCAGGTGGATCAAGGAGAAACACGGTGTCGACACCGTTGCCGCCGCTGGTAGAACCGGCGGCCGAACTCACCCGCGAGGAAGTGGCGCGCTACAGCCGTCACCTCATCATCCCCGACCTCGGCCTGGACGGGCAGAAGCGGCTGAAGAACGCCAAGGTGTTGGTCATCGGCGCCGGCGGGCTGGGCTCGCCGACCCTGCTCTACCTCGCTGCGGCCGGCGTCGGCACGATCGGGATCGTCGAGTTCGACGTGGTCGACGAGTCGAACCTGCAGCGCCAGATCATTCACGGCCAGTCCGACATCGGCCGGTCGAAAGCCGAGAGCGCCCGCGACTCGATCCTCGACATCAACCCGCTGGTGACGGTCAACCTGCATCAGTTCCGGCTGGAACCCGACAACGCCGTCGAGCTCTTCGAGCAGTACGACCTGATCCTCGACGGGACCGACAACTTCGCGACGCGCTACCTCGTCAACGACGCCGCCGTGCTGGCGCACAAGCCCTACGTCTGGGGGTCCATCTTCCGGTTCGAGGGCCAGATCTCGGTCTTCTGGGAGGACGCCCCGAACGGGCTCGGATTGAACTACCGCGACCTGTACCCGGAGCCGCCGCCGCCGGGGATGGTGCCGTCGTGCGCCGAGGGTGGGGTGCTGGGCATCCTGTGCGCTTCGGTCGCGTCGGTGATGGGCACCGAGGCCATCAAGCTGATCACCGGCATCGGCGAGACGCTGCTGGGCCGCCTGATGGTCTACGACGCGCTCGACATGACCTACCGCACGATCAAGATCCGCAAGGACCCGTCGACGCCGAAGATCACCGAGCTGATCGACTACGAGGAGTTCTGCGGCGTGGTGTCCGACGCCGCCGCCGAGGCCGCGGCCGACTCGACGATCACCCCGCGCGAGCTCAAGGAACTGCTCGACTCCGGCAAGCCGCTGGCGCTGATCGACGTGCGCGAACAGGTCGAATGGGACATCAACCGCATCGAGGGCGCCGAGCTGATCCCCAAGGGCGCCTTCGAATCGGGCGAGGCGCTGGCCAAGTTGCCCACCGACCGGACGCCGGTGTTCTACTGCAAGACCGGTGTGCGTTCGGCCGAGGTATTGGCCATCGCCAAGAACGCCGGGTTCTCCGACGCGATGCACGTACAGGGCGGCATCGTCGCATGGGGTCATCAACTCGAACCCGACATGGTCATGTACTAACGGCTGGTTTGCCGAAACTCCGCTTACGCTGAGGTGGTGACTGTCGAACGGCCACCGGATCATGTGCTGGCCGCGTTCGGCCTGACCGGTGTCGCGCCCGTTGCGCTCGGGCCGGGTTGGGAGGGCGGGTGGCGCTGCGGCGAGGTGGTGGTGTCGATGGTCGCCGACCACGCCCGCGCCGCATGGTCGGCCAAGGTCCGCGAGACGTTGTTCGTCGACGGGGTGCGCCTGGCGCGTCCCGTGCGGTCCACCGACGGACGGTATGTCGTTGCGGGGTGGCGCGCGGACACCTTCGTCGCCGGAACTCCCGAACCCCGCCACGACGAGGTGGTCTCGGCCGCGGTGCGCCTACACGAGGCGACGGCCAAGCTCGAACGTCCGAGGTTCTTGACGCAGCCACCGGTGGCGCCGTGGGGCGACGTCGATGTGTTCATCGCCGCCGACCGCGCCGCGTGGGAGGAACGGCCGCTGCACTCGTTGCCGCCGGGCGCCAAGGTATCGCCGGGTTCCGCCGACGGGCAGCGGTCGGTCGAACTGCTCAATCAGCTTGCCACCCTACGTAAGCCGACGAAGAGCCCGAGCCAGCTGGTCCACGGAGACCTCTACGGCACTGTGCTTTTCGCCGGCACCGCCGCACCCGGGATCACCGACATCATCCCGTACTGGCGTCCGGCGTCCTGGGCGGCAGGCGTCGCGGTGGTCGATGCGCTGTCTTGGGGCGAGGCCGACGACGGGCTGATCGAACGCTGGAGTCCGCTTCCCGAGTGGCCGCAGATGTTGTTGCGCGCGTTGATGTTCCGCATCGCCGTGCACGCGCTTCATCCGCGGTCGACGGCGGCCGCCTTCCCCGGTCTGGCGCGCACCGCGGCGCTGGTCCGCCTCGTGCTCTGAAAAGCGGCTTTCGGCTCAGAATTCGTGCCGCACCTCGGCAAGCCGGATCCGTCCGTCATGGGCGAGCACGCCTTCGGCGCGAAGGCGTTCGAGTTGCCGCGTCGCCAGGTGCGGAGCCGGTTTACCCGATGCGGTGATCACCCGGTGCCACGGCAGGTCCGACGAGTCGGTGCGCATGATCCAGCCGACGATGCGAGGGCTGGAAAGCCCTGCGGCATCGGCGATGTCGCCGTAGGTCGACACGCGGCCCGGCGGGATCGCGGCAACCAGCGCACGCACGGACTCCACCTGCTCGTCGGTGACCCGCGCCATCGTTACGACTCGAGCTGCTCGCGGATCAACGCCGCCGTCTCGGCGGATTTGGCCTGCGCCACCATGTGATCGCAGTCCCACTCCTGCAGCGTGAAGTCCGCACCGAGATGCTGCGTGAGCGTGGTGATGAGTTCGTCGTTCGCGTACCGCGGTTTGGTGCGGCCGGCGCGCACGAGTGTCGTGGGAGTACCGCTGCGCGGCAACGTGACCGGGCGGGCGAGCTCGCTCCAGTACGACATCATCGCCGGAATGCTGATCCGCCAGCCGACCCGTCCGGACGGCAGCGTGACCAGATGCTCGTCGAGTTCGCGGTCGAGTTCGGCGGGCTCGACCTCACCCCACGACCCGTTCGCTTTCTCGGCGCGCGCCTCGGCGCGGTCGGTGTAGTCGGGGGAGGCGAACATGTCGTCGGCGATCTGACGCATCCAGTCGCCGTCGAGGCCCACGGCCGGGTCCAGCAGGACGATCCGCGAGACCAGGTCCGGCCGGGCGGCAGCCAGATTCAGCGCCACCGCTCCGCCGAAGGAATGCCCGACCACCACGACGGGGTCCTCGAGCAGCGCGGCCAGCGCCGCGGCGTTCGCGTCGATCGACCACGGTGCTGCCCATGACGAGTGCCCGTGCCCGATCAGGTCCGGTGCGACGACCGCGTACTCGGGCAGGTGGCGGATGGCCAGCGTCTGCCACCGCTGACCGTGGCCGGTGAGGCCGTGGATCGCCAATACCTGTGCGGGCCCGGCGGGCCCGTAGCGGTGCACGTGCAGAAGTTCGGTCACGGCTGTTGATGCTGCCAGTCCCGCTCAGGGCAACTTGTCGGACCCCCGTGGTCTCATGCCCTCATGTCCGCACCGCACACCGACCTCACGCCGAGCGCGCTCACCGATCCCGGCACACGCGGCGTCTTCCGGGTGATCGGAGGAGCCGGCACCGGTAAGAGCTCGCTGCTGGTGTCGGTGGCGGTCGCGCACATCGCCGCGGGCATGGATCCGGAATCGGTTCTGCTGCTGACCGGTTCGTCCCGGCTCGGCGCACAGGCGCGCGCCCGCATCACCTCCACGCTGTTGCAGGCGGGCACCCGCGCGGTGGTGCGCGAACCGTTGGTGCGCACCGTGCACTCGTATGCGTTCGCCGTGCTGCGCCTGGCCGCCCAGCGCAACGGCGATCCGCCACCGCGGTTGATCACCAGCGCCGAACAGGACGGCATCATCCGCGAACTGCTCGCTGGCGATCTCGAGGACGGTGACCGCGCGGCCACCGCGTGGCCGCACCACCTGCGGCCGGCGTTGAGCACGGTCGGCTTCGCCAACGAGCTGCGAGACTTGTTGGCCCGCTGCGCTGAACGGGGCATCGATCCCGTAGACCTGCAACGCATCGGGCGGCGCTCGGGCAGGCAGGAGTGGCTGGCGGCCGGTCAGTTCGCCCGAGCCTACGAACAGATCATGCTGTTGCGTTCGGCCGTGGGCATGGCGGCACCGCAGGCCACCATCCCCGCACTGGGCGCGGCCGAATTGGTGGGTGCGGCACTCGAGGCGCTGGCCACCGACAGTGAACTGCTGGCCGCCGAACGGGCCCGGGTCAAAGTCCTCCTCGTCGACGACGCGCAGCAGCTCGATCCGCAGGCCGCGCGACTGGTCCGGGTGCTGTCTGCGGGCGCCGAAATCACCGTGCTCGCGGGCGATCCCAACCAGGCGGTGTTCGGCTACCGCGGCGCCGACCCGGCGCTGTTGCGCGGCGAGGAGCCGGCGATCGTGCTCACCGAGTCGCGCCGCTGCGCACCGGCGGTCGCCGAGGCCATCACCGAGGTCGCGCGACGGCTGCCCGGCGCCGAACACGGCCGCGTGCTGACGGGAGCGCCGGGCCCGTCCGGCACAGTGGCCGTCCGCATCGCGGCCTCACCGCACGCGGAGTCGGCGATGATCACCGACGCGCTCCGACGGGCACACCTGGTCGACGGCGTCCCGTGGTCCCAGATGGCGGTCATCGTGCGATCGGTGCCCCGGCTCGGCGCGGCGCTGGCCCGCACACTGGCCGCGGCGGGCGTTCCGGTGGACACGCCGACGCCGGCGATGCCGCTCGGGGACCAGCCCGCCGTGCAGGCTCTGCTCACGGTGCTGGCCGCGACGGCACACGGGCTCGACGCCGAACAGGCGGCGGCCCTGCTCACCGGCCCGATCGGACGCGTGGATCCAGTGTCGTTGCGCCAGTTACGACGAGCGCTGCGACGCATCGACGGCTCCCAACCCCCACGCGAATTCGGCGAACTGCTGGTCGAGGCGTTGGAGCACGGCGTGGACGGGCTACCCGAGAATCTCGGCCGGCCGTTGGACCGCGTGCGCGAGGTGCTGGCCGCCGCGCGCCGCAGCGCCGAGGCCGGAGCCGACCCGCGCTACACGTTGTGGCAGGCGTGGCACCGCACCGGTTTGCAGCGCCGCTGGCTGGCGGCGAGCGAGCGCGGCGGCGTATCCGGGGCGCAGGCCGACCGCGACCTCGACGCCGTCACCGCGCTGTTCGACGTCGTCGAGCAGTACGTGAACCGGACCGCGGGCGCCACCCTGCGCGGGTTGATCGACCACGTCGCGGGCCTCGGGTTGCCCGCCCGAGACGAGGGTGGGCAGGCCGAGGCGGTGGCCGTGCTCAGCGCCCACGCCGCGATGGGACGGGAGTGGGAGTTCGTCGTCATCGCCGGAGTTCAGGAAGGCTTGTGGCCCAACACCGTTCCGCGGGGCGGCGTGTTGGCCACCCAGCACCTGGTCGATCTGCTGGACGGTGTCACCGATGGCGCCGACGGCGTGTCGACCCGGGCGCCGTTGCTGGCAGAGGAACGCCGTCTGTTGATCGCGGCGATGGGCCGTGCCCGCAGCAGGCTGCTGGTGACGGCGGTCGACAGCGACAGTGGTGACGAGTCGTTGCTCCCGTCGGCGTTCTGCTATGAGTTGAGCGCTCTGGTCGCACATGACGACTCCGACATCACCACGCCTGTCATCGCGCCGCGCGTGTTGGCGCCCGCGGCGTTGGTGGGACGGTTACGCGCAGTGGTGTGCGCCGCTGACGGCGCCGTCGACGACACGTCGCGTGCCTGCGCGGCAACGCTTTTGGCGCGGCTGGCCGCAGCCGGGGTGCCTGGTGCCGACCCCGGGCAGTGGCAGTCGATGACGCCGCTGTCCAGCGAGGATCCGCTGTGGAGCGGCGACGACCACACCGTGACGCTGTCGCCGTCGACGCTGCAGATGCTCACCGACTGCCCGTTGCGCTGGCTGCTGGAGCGTCACGGCGGCGCCGACGGCCGCGACGTGCGGTCGGCCGTCGGCTCCCTGGTGCACGCCCTCGTTTCCGACCCGGGGCGCACCGAGAGCCAGATGGTCAACGAGCTCGAAAAGGTCTGGCCCAAGCTGCCGTTCGACTCCGACTGGTATGCCGGCAACGAACTCACCCGGCACCGCGCGATGTTGGCGACCTTCGCGCAGTGGCGCGCGCAGACCAGGGGCCGGCTCACCGAGGTCGGAACCGAGATCGGCGTCGACGGTGTCGTGGTCGACGGCGCGGACGGTGAGCCCGCTGTGCGGGTGCGTGGGCGGGTCGACCGCCTCGAGCGCGACGGCGAGGGGCGCCTCGTCGTCGTCGACCTCAAGACCGGCAAGAGCCCGGTGACCAAGGACGACGCGCAGAACCACGCCCAGCTGGCGATGTACCAACTCGCCATCGCCGAAGGCCTTTTCGAACAGGGAGATTCGCCGGGCGGCGGCCGTCTGGTGTACCTGGGCAAGAACGGCGCGTCGGGTCCGACCGAGCGGGAACAGGACGCGCTGACACCGGAGAAGCACGCCGCGTGGCGCGACACTGTGCGCCGGGCGGCGGCGGCCACCCAGGGCCCGGAGTTCGTCGCGCGGATCAACGACGGCTGCGCCCACTGCCCCGTGCGGGCGATGTGTCCCGCCCAGGCCGCCGGAGGAGGACAGCCATGACGCCGCGCTACAGTCCACACGAACTCGCCGCCGCGGTGGGCCTTTTCGCGCCGACCGACGAGCAGGCCGCCGTGATCGCCGCCCCTCCGGGTCCTCTCGTGGTGATCGCCGGCGCCGGTGCGGGCAAGACCGAGACGATGGCCGCGCGGGTGGTGTGGCTGGTCGCGAACGGGTTCGCCCGACCCGGCGAGGTTCTCGGCCTCACCTTCACGCGCAAGGCCGCCGGACAACTTCTGCGCCGTGTCCGCACCCGGCTTGCCCGGCTCGCCGGTGCCGGGCTGCTGCAGAGCGGCGACCTCACCGACGAACCGCCCACAGTCAGCACGTATCACGCGTTCGCCGGCAACCTGCTGCGCGAGCACGGCCTGCTGCTTCCGGTGGAGCCCGAGACCCGGCTGCTGAGCGAAACCGAACGGTGGCAGTTGGCCTTTCGCGTCGTGTGCGAACATCCAGAACTCGACACGGAGAAGACGCCCGCGGCGGTGACGTCGATGGTGTTGCGCCTGGCCGGTCAGCTCGCCGAGCATCTCGTCGATACCGATCAACTGCGCGACACCCACGTCGAGCTCGAACGGCTGGTGCACACGCTGCCCGCCGGCCCGTATCAGCGCGACCGAGGGCCCAGCCAATGGCTGCTGCGGCTGCTGGCCACCCAGACCGAACGCACAGAGTTGGTGCCGCTGATCGACGCGCTGCATCAGCGGATGCGCGCCGAGAAGGTGATGGACTTCGGCATGCAGATGGCCTCGGCCGCACGGCTAACCGAGAACTTTCCACAGGTCGGCGAGGAACTGCGTCGGCGGTACCGGGTGGTGTTGCTCGACGAGTATCAGGACACCGGGCATGCGCAGCGGGTCGCGTTGTCGTCGTTGTTCGGCG
>NZ_LZJE01000335.1:0-7547 GCF_001666865.1 Mycobacterium sp. E136 | reverse complement strand
CATCGGCGGCGGTGCGATCGGCACCATCGGCGGCGGTGCTACCGGCGCCAACGGCGGTGGCGCGATCGGGGGCGGCGGTCCCGGCGGCGGCGGCGGTGCCATCGGTGGCTGCAGTGGCGGCGGCGGCGGTGGCGGTGTGGCGGATGGCGGCGCGTATGGGCCGCCCTGGCACACCGGATTTCCAGGCTGGCTGATACACCCCGGATCAGCCGGGCCAGTGATGGGTTGTGGACCAGGCGGAGGAGGCGCCGGCGAGTATGGACCGCCCTGGCACACCGGGTATGTCGGCATCTCCACACATCTGGGATCACCGGGGCCAGTCGGGGGCCCGGGGGGAGGATCAGCAGGCTGAAGCGGTGCCGGCACGTTGGAAAACCCTGTGGCGAAGGGGATCGCGATCGCAGGCGCAGTGGTGCTGGTAGCAGCTACAACGATAAACACCCCCGATACAACGCTTTTCGCGATGACATTGCGGAGTGCAGAGTCCTTGGTCCAACTCATCGATTAACCCATCTCGCGCCCTCAGAAGGCGATGCTCCCTCCAATATTATTGACGCACATGAATATTCACGCACAGTAGCCTCCCGATGGTGGAACCCGACGAACGCTAACCCACCCAAAACGCTTTGAGCAGCAATTTGACAAAACTGCCCTCGCTGGCTGCCGGGTATCACAGAAGGCGTGCACGAGTCCCTCACGACAACAGCTCGTTCGAGAAACTCGACCCGCCGACCGTGTCTCTACCTGGCGAATTCCCTGGCGATCTCAAGCCGTCGTCGCTCGACGACGCCAGTTGTCACTGGCGGTGGCGCACCCTCTCGACCGAATGTCATGCCCGGGCCTGCCCGCGGTTCAGCGAAAGGGTCGCGTCTCGCAGGCGTCCATTCATCTGGCCCGGCGAGAAAGATTCTTCGAAACTCCGATGAAAAATCGCGGCGGCACGTGTCGAATTCAGTGGGATCCCGTTCGACGTGGTTGTGAGGGCACGAAAGACAGGCCCGACCGAACCGATACGACAGGAGATGAACTGATGGCGCGATACATGATGATCATGCGGGTCACCCCCGAGGGTGAGGCGGCGTTCGCCGACGCCGAGATCGACTTCAACGAGGTCATCGAGTCGATGGGCCGCTACAACGAGGAACTGATCAAGGCCGGGGTGATGCTCGCCGGCGAGGGCCTCACCGGGCCGGAGGACGGCTTCGTCGTCGACTTCGACAACGACCCGCCCGTGGTGACCGACGGCCCGTACACCGAGGCCAAGGAGCTGTTCAACGGCTTCTGGATCATCGACGTGTCCTCCAAGGAGGAGGCCAAGCAGTGGGCCCAGAAGTGTCCGCTGGGGCCCGGCGTCCGGCTCGAGGTCCGTCTGGTCGGCGAGACCGACCAGTTTCCGCAGGACAATCCGTGGGTCAAGAAGGAGATCCAGTGGAAGGCCGACCTCGCCGAAAAGGTCGCCGCGCAGGCCCGAGCGGAGGCCGACCGGTTGGCGTGACGATCGCTAGGTGGCGCGGATCCGGATGGGTCCGCGCCACGTCCCGTTCGGGTCGAGCACCTCGCCCTTCTGGGTGATCTCGACGTCGCCCTTGCGCGCGAGGTCGCGGGCGGTCTCGCGCGCGTCGTCCATCAGGTCGCGCCAGTCGTCGCCGCCGATCGCGCGGGCGGCGTCCGAAGGACAGATCGTCTTGTCGGGGCCCCGTTCGCGCGACAGTTTCAGGATCGTCTCGCGCAGCCGCTGCCGGTCGCTCACCCAGCCGAATCTACGCTCCCGCGCACACCCCGGAGTCGCGGATCACGGAGCCGTACACGTTAGCGGTCGCGGTGTTGGCGTTGATCTGTCCCGACGGCACCCGCTGTTTGATCTTGTCGCTGATCTGGGTGAACTGATACCAGAGCCGATAGACCGAATCGCCGTGCAACACGGGCGAATACTCGCTCTGGTCCGGGTAGTTGACGATGAACAGCGTGTGGGCGCGCGGGTCGAGGAATGCCGCGGACTGGTCGAGGTTGGCGGCGACGACGTCACCGGCCTGGCTCATGCCGGGTGCGGACCAGTTGTCGTCGTGGTCGTCGAGAAACCGCTGAAAACCGAACGCCTGCGTCATGAGGTCGTCGTGCTGGGCGTTGAACCACTGGCAGGAATCGCGCATCGCGGTGACCTGTTCCGGGGTGACCCGGATCTGCCAGAGGTTGTAGGGGAACACGGTGTAGTTCGGTTGCCACCCCGACGGGTGCGGCGTGAACACCGGCAGGGTGGGAACGGCGTCGTCGGCCCGCGCTGCGGGCGAGGCGACCACGAGCGCCACGGCCATCGCCGCGACTGTCCGGAACATGGTCAGGCGCCGCCGAATTCGGTACGCAGGACCGGCGCGAGCGCGGACAGGGGGATGTGTGCCTGCACGGTCCCGCCGTCCATCGACCACTGCATGACGCCCGGAGTGAAGTCGGTGGGACGGTCACGGCCCACCGGATAGTCCGGCATGTAGATCACGAGCTCGTCGGGCGTGAGCGCCCATGCCTTGTACGCGCCGGAGTAGACCTTGTCCGGAGTCCAGCGGTCGATCACGAACGGGTATGTGCGCGGTTGGTGCGGCGGCGGCGCGGCGTCGAGCGCCTGCTCGACGAACGGTTGCGCCAGCGGCGGAATCGCGATCAGCGGATCCAGTCCGGGCTCGACCAGATCGGCGAGTTGCAGTCGTCGCCCGTCGGCCATGTCGAAGGTGAACGTGCGGTAGGCGTTGTTGAAGTCCGGCCCGTCGGCGTGATAGGTCTCGCGGAACACGACACTGAGCACGTCACCCCGACGGAACACCTGGTAGTTGGCCTCGCCGTAGCTGTCGGCGACCATCTTCACGCCCGCGGTCCTCCAGTTGTCCATCAGCGCACTCAGGTAGTCACGGATTGCGGGTCCGGTCGCCGGGTTGTCCACTAGGTCACCGGGGATGGCGATCTTGATGTCGCGGACCGCTTTTCGCTCCGACGGTACGGTGGCACGGCAGTACTGGCCGTCGAACTGCCCACCGATGTCGCCGCATAACGAGGGCGCCGACGCGGTGGCCGTCGGAGCGACCGCGAGCGCCGTCGCCACGGCGATCCCGGAACTCAGCAGACGCATACGCATCATCAGGGCAGCTCGACTTTGCTTGCGCGCCAGCGGCCGTCGACGTACTCCATGGTCATCTTGATGCGGCTGCGGTCGATCCGCGGATCGGGCACGTTGGTGTTGGAAACGGACTGGTCGACGAACAACAGCACGACCGCTGTGTCCTTGGTCGCCGATTGGACGGCCGATTCCAACACGACGCCGTGTGCGGTCGCCTTATTGTCGATCAGCAACTGCCGCAACTGATTGCTGGACTGTGAGTACATGTCCTTGAACTCGCCGGTCGCCCCGTCGAGGACCGCGTCGAAGTTCTCGTCGACCTTCGCCGAGTCGATACTCGTCAGGGTCTGCGCGTAGTTCACCGCCGCTTGCCGGGCCTGTTCGCCGGCGTCGTCGACCTGGCGCTCCTGCCACAGTTGCCAACCCAGTAAGCCCGTCGCTCCGAGCAGTGCCAGGAACGCGACCACGACGGCCCCGAGCAGCGCACGGCGGCGCCATCGGCGGGCGGGGCTGGATTCATCGTCGTCGCCCCCGGTGTCGTTGTTGTCGGCGACAGCGTCGGAGGTGTCCTCGGCGGTTGTGGACTCTGGGGATTCGGGTTTCTCTTCCTGGTCGTCCGTCTCGGTCTTCTTGCGCGTATCGCGGTCGGTGCTCACGGCATCGTCATCTCCTCACGGATGGGTGTCGGTCAGCGGGGTGGCTCGATGGGTAGCGTCGGGCCCCCGTAGGGCGTGGGAATCGTGTAGCGCCCCTTCGGTGTCGGGTCCATCTGTCTGCCGAGATCGGCACCCGGCGGCGGGCCGGCGGTGTCGTCACCGGCCGGTCGTGGTGCGTTCTTCGCACCGCGCACGAGCACTCCGGGATGGACGTCGCGGCAGTAGGTGTACATGAACGGCTCCGGGTAGTCCGCCGCCGACGGCGGCAGCTTGGGTGTGCCGTAGTCGCACGTGTAGCGCGGATAGACTTCCGCGGTCCCCCACAGCCCGCCGTCGTGCATCGCCGAACCGAGTGCGTCGAGCACCGATGTGCGGTGGTTCGGGAACAACGCGTTCAGCGCGGGCACTCGCAGATACAGCAACCGCGAGGTGGTGCTCAGGTTGCCCAGCAGCTGCACCATGGTGTCGGAGTTGTCGGCGAAGAGGTTGTCGACGTCGTTGAGAACGCCCGGTGTTTGGTCGGTGAGTCGGCGGTAGCCGTCGCGCATCTTGCTGATGCCGGTGAAACTTTCGCTGAGATTGTCCGAGGCTGCGTCGACTCCGGCGTTCTTGTCGCCGACGAACCGGAACACCACCTGGCTGGTCCGCAGCAGTGAGGTGGTCTCCGGCAGCACCGAGTCGAGTGTGGACAACAGGAAGGTGCCGCCGTCGACGATGTCGGCGAGCTTTCGCGGACCGGCCTCGCTGAGGCTCAGTTCCCTCCTGATGAGTTCGAGCTTCTCGGTGTCCGCCTGGGCCAGCGCCCCATCGGCGTTGGCCAGCAGCTCGGCGAGGCTGACGGGGATGGTGGCGTTGTCCTTGCCGATGACCGCGCCGTCGGCCAGAAACGGGCCGATCTGCGTGTCCGGGATGAAGTCGATGTACTGCTCGCCGGCCGGCGAGAGGCCCGACACCCGCACGGCGGACGACTGCGGAATCCGCGCTGTCGACTCGACATTCACCACGGCGTTCACGCCGCTGGGCGTGAGGTCGAGCCTTTCGACCCGGCCGATCTGCACACCCCGCAGCGTCACGTCCTGATCGGGCAGCAACCCCGCCGACGCGGGCAGCTCGATCGTGAGCCGGTAGCTGGACGCCAACGGGTTGACCCGCAGCGCACCGAACAACAGATAGGCACAGGCGATGACGAGCGTCATGACCAGAGCGATCGTCGACAGCCAGGCGCGGCGGGCGTAGCCGAACCGTACGAGGTCGACGATGCGATCGGCGGTGCGGGCGATCATCGCGGCGCCTCGGCGGGCGGCGCGGCGGGCCCCGGCGCCGGAATGATCTCTCCGGGCTCGGTCGGGCTGGGGATCACCGGAAGTTGCGGTACCCCCGGCCCCTTGCCCACCACCCTTTCCTGCAGCCGGAACAACGTGTATTTCAGCGTGCCGACAAGCTGATGCCAGTCGTGACGCTTCGGCCCGTGCAGCCCCGGGTCGCCGGCGTATCCGATGTCGGGTATGGATCCCAATGCCAACCGGTCGACGCTCGCGTCCAACGCGATGGCATTGCTGCTCAGCGTCTTGATGAACGGCGGCATCAGCCGGTTGAGCGCGTACAGCGTCGCATCGGGCGCCAGCGCGACGTCGTTCCACGCCCGGGCGACGGTGTTCGCATCGGCTATCACGCTGCGTCCGCTGGTGTCTGTGCCCGCGATCGACGGGAACCGGCGCATCAGGTCGGACACATCACCGATCTGCTGGACCAGGTCGGCGATCTGGGTGGTGTGGGCCGAGAGCGTGTCGGTCGCGGGGCGGGCTTCGGCCATCACGTCGCTGATCACCTGGTTCTTGGCGGCGATCTGGTCGGCCAAGCGGGACGTCTCGGTCATCGCGGTCGAGATCTCCTCCGACCGCGCGTTCAGCTTGCCGAGCGTGTTGTTGGTCTTGCTGATCAGGGTCCCGAACGCGTCGCCCTGGTCCCCGGTCGCCTTGCCCAGGCCGTTGATGATGTTGGTGAAGTTCCGAACAGCACCTCCGTTGACCAGGATCGCCGCCGAACTCAGCACCGATTCGACCGTCGCGGCCGCCGTCGTCGCCTCCAGGCCGATCGTGTCGCCGTCCTCGAGTAGCGGCGTCCCCGGCGGGACGGGGTTCGGCGGTTTGATCGCCACGAATACGTCGCCGAGCGGGGTGGCCGAACGCAACTCGGCGGTGCTGCCTTTAGGCAACTGCACGCCGTCCATGATTCGCAGTGTCGTCACGGCGGTGTAGTTGCGGGCCACCATCGACTCCATCTGCCCCACGTCGGCGCCGGCCAGTTTGACCTTCGCGTTCGTCGGCAGATTGAGCGCGTTCGAGAACACCGCGGTGAGCTTGTATCCGCCCGCTCCGGTCCCCGGCGCCGGCAGCGGTAGGCTCGCCAAACCATCGGTGGCACAACTGGAAACGGCGAGACAGATAGTCATCGCCAGACCCGCGGCGACCTGGCGATGCCTCCGGAGTGCCCTCATTTCTGCCCCATCGCCGCGAGCCCGTCGAGCATGTACGTCAATCCGAAATCCGGCCCGAAATCCTGTAACGTTCCGGTGCTGCAACCCAATTGGCGCAGGCCCATCATGTTGCAGACTTCCTTGATCAACTGGTTGTCGAACAAGATCTTGTCGGTGACCACCTTCACCCGCAGGGCGCCGTTTCGCTGGTCGGCGACGTTGTACAGGTTGTCCAACGTCATCGGCGCGAGATCGAGAAACTCCATCAGATCGCGTTCGTGATCAACGGCGGTGTTCAACACGATGTCGCCGTTGGCCACCAGTTCCTTGACCGATTCCCGGTGCTTGTCCAGTATCTCGCCGGTGTGATTGAGCACTTCGTTGATCTTCTTACCGGTCGTGCCGCTGCCGAGGTCCTCGTCGGCCAGGATCTGGCTCAGAGCCCGCACCGAGGAACCGAACTCGCGCATCATGGCGTCGTTGCGAGCGGCCGCATCCGACAGCGAGCTCACGTTGCGCACGATCGTCGTCAGCTGGTCTTTCGTCACCGTGCCCCGATCCGCACTGAGCCGCAACGCGTTCGACAGCTCGCCTAGCGCGTCCTTCATCTGCTGGCCGTTCCCGCCGGCGATGGCCGCGCTGGCGTCGATCACGTCAGCCACGGGTCCATTACCCTTCCCGTCACCGCGCAGCGACCCCGCGAGCTTGTCGAGAACATCGAGGACCCTGGCGAATTCGACCGGCGTCCGGGTGCGGTTGAGCCCGATGGTGTCGTGGTTCTGGAGTGTCGGCCCGCCTCGATAGGGCGGCGTCAACTCGATCTGACGGTCGGTGAGGATCGAGTTCGAGATGGTCGCGGCCTGAACGTCGGCGGGCACCTTGACGTCCTTGTCGATCGTGAAGTCGACCTCGACGTACCCACCCTTGGTCGTGATCTTGGTGACCTTGCCCACCGGCATGCCGAGAACCGCTACCACATTGTTCTCGTACAACCCTGCGGCGCTTTCGAATTGGGCGGTGACGGTGATGGTGTCGAGTTGGTCCTTGACGAACTTCGCCCCCACGACCGCCGCCGTCAGCGCCACGACCGCCCCGATGGCGACGGCCGCGATGATCCTGGACCTGGTGATCTTCACATCCACTCCTGAAGCGCCGCGCTCACTTGCAGTCCTGGTAGTACTCGATCATGCCGAACTGCTTCGCCCGGCCGCTGATTGCGCACATCCAGGAGTCGACCAACAGGCCGCTGGAGGCGTTGAAGTCAATCGCGTTGCCGGTGCCGGTGAGGTTGGTCATGTTGCGCAGCGCCACC
>NZ_LZJE01000334.1:0-1983 GCF_001666865.1 Mycobacterium sp. E136 | reverse complement strand
TCCAGCCCGCGTTCGGTGAGCACGGCGCGCGCATCGTCGAGCACCAGCGCCGAATCGCGGTCGCTGGTCAGATGCGCAGTGACCATGTCCTTGCCCGGCACCAGCGTCCAGACGTGCAGGTCGTGCACGTCGGTGACGCCCTCCACCGCACACAGCGCGCTCCGCAGCTCCTCCACGTCGATGTGCGCGGGTGAGGACTCCGAGAGGATCCGCAGGGCCGCCCGCGCCAACGAGAACGCCCGCGGCAACACCCACAGCGCGACGAACACAGCGACCACGACGTCGGCGTACGGCCAGTGCGTCGTGACCGTCACGACGCCCGCGATCAGCACCCCGATGCTGCCGACGGTGTCGGCGACGACCTCCATGTAGGCGCCCTTGACGGCCAGGCTCTTCTCGGAATGCGAGCGCAGCAGCAGCACCACGACGGCGTTGGCCGCCAACCCCGCCAGCGCGACGACGATCATCGGCACACCGGGCACCTCGGGCGCGTGGCCGAGCCGTTCGATCGCCTCGAAGAGGATGAACCCCGCGACGCCGAGAAGGAGCACAGCGTTGGCGACGGCGGTGAACACCTCGGCGCGGTGCCACCCGTATGTGCGCGCGGGGGAGGCGCTGCCGCGGCGGGCGAGAAGGACCGCGGTCAGACCCATGAACATCGCGACCAGATCGGTCAGCATGTGCCCGGCGTCGGCTAACAGCGCGATGGAGTCGATGAGCAGCGCCGTGACGAGCTCGACCACGAAGAAGGCGGTGAGGATCGCCGCGGCGATGACCATCCGGCTGACGCGGGTATCGCCTCTGCTGTGATCGTGGCCGGCGCCCATGCCAGCAATCTATGCGCAAGTCCGCATATGTCGCAAGGGTGTGCGCCCTGCGTCGCCGGTGCCTAGAACCAGGCCGACCAGAAGCGGGTCAGATCGCTGCCCAGCCACACCAGCGGGCGAGCCACGCCGGAGAAGTCGAAGAACCACAGCACCAGCTGCCAGAACCACCGGTTGAGGCCGGGGCTGAACAGCAGCAACAGCAGGACAAGCAGCCCCCACTGCTTGGCCGGGGCCACGGCTCGTTGCGTCTGCGGGCTCAGGTGCGGCTCGAGCGCGCCGTATCCGTCGAGCCCGGGCACCGGAAGCATGTTCAGCACGAACGCGGTCACCTGGAGGAAGCCCAGGAACGCCATGCCGGCCCAGAAGACGCCGTGCGCGGGGTCGAAGAGCGCGCTCGTCAGGATCAGCAGCAGCGCCGCGAACACCAGGTTGGTGAACGGCCCGGCGAGGCTGACCACGCTGCGCTGCCGTGGGGTCATCCAGCCGGTGCGGACGTACACCGCCCCACCGGGCAGGCCGATCCCGCCGATCGCGATGATCAGCACCGGCAACCCGATCGACAACAGCGGATGGGAGTACTTGAGCGGGTTGAGCGTGAGGTAGCCGCGCGTCGCGACGTCCCGATCGCCGAACCGCCACGCGGTGTACGCGTGGGCGAACTCGTGTACGCACAGCGACACCAGCCAGCCCGCGATCACGAACGTGAACACCCCGACGTAGGCGAGCGGCCGCGAGGTGTCCGTCGTGCACGTCCACGCCACGACGCCACCGGCGACGGTGGCCGCCACGATGGCCAGGAAGACGGGGCTGGGCCGCACCGACTGGTGCAGCGGACGAACACTCACGCGTCGACGCTACCGGAGGTCAGACGACCCGCAGCCAGCCTTCGGTGTGCCGGTAGAACGTCGAGCGCCGGACCGGACGCGGGGCCATCACCCCGTCGCGGACCACGAATGCGCCGGTGCTGCCGAGCTGGGCGGCACGCCCGGTCACCCACCGGCGCGGCCGCATATGGCGCGACAGCACGCTCGCGCGCAGGCCCGGCATCGTCGCCGTCGGCTCGATGCGCACCCCGGTCACGGCGCCGTCGAACAGCACCTCGTCGTCGACCACCGCCTCGCCGGTCAGCTCGGCCGGCGGCGAACCCTTCTCCAGC
>NZ_LZJE01000333.1:0-9655 GCF_001666865.1 Mycobacterium sp. E136 | reverse complement strand
GCGGCGGCCCACAGCGTCGCGCGGCCCTTCCAGCCCACCGCCATGTCGGCGCAGTGGTGCTTGACCGCCTGGAAACTACCGATCGGCCTGCCGAACTGCTCGCGTTCGCCGGCCCAGCTGACGGCCATCGCCAACGCGCGTGCGGCCACACCCACGGAGTCCGCCGCAGCGGCCAGCAGCCCGTGCCGCCGGGCGGTCGCGAGAGCGTCGGCCAGATCCGTTCCCTCCGCGAGGATCTCACCGCGCGCATTGTCGAAGGTCACCGCGCCGACCGTCGCGGTCAGATCCAGCGGCTGCTGGGCCTCGACGGCGGCTTCCGACGGGTCGACCGCGATCAGCACCACACCGTCGCCGTGGCGGGCCAGCACCAGCAGCACCTCGGCCACCGGAGCGCCGGCGACCACCGGGACCGTACCCGTGAGCTGCGCACCGTCCCAGGTCGGCAGGGCCTCTCCGGCGAGCACCCAGCCGGCGTCGCTGAGCGGGACGGCGAACGCCGCGGTCGCGCCCGCGGCGATCCGGCTCGCCACCGATTTGGCGTCAACCGCCGTCGCCACGTCGAGCGCGGTGACCGTCGGCACCAGCGGGACCGGAGCGAGCGCCTTGCCGGCTTCCTCGATCGCGGCGTACAGCAGCCGGCGGCCGGCACCCGCACCGCCCAACGCCTCGTCGATCGCCAGCGCCGGCAACCCGAATTCGACCAGCGCCGACCACACATCGCGGTCGAACGCATCGTGCGAACGCCGGCGGTCCAGCAGTGCTTCGATGTCCACCCGCCCCCCGACGGCGTCCAGCGCGTCGCGCAGGCTCTGCTCGTCGGTATCGAAAACCGCCAGCGGGGCACCGGGTTTCACCGCAGCCGGCCGGCGCCCCTCCCCGCAGTGCGACGGCAGCCCGAGCACGGCCTCGGCGATCGTGTTGCGCTGGATCTCGGCGGTTCCCGCGCCGATCGTGGTGGCCCGGCTCATCAGGTAGCCGTAGGTCCAGCGCCCGCTGTCGACGGCTCCGGACGCCCGACTACCCAGCGCGGCGTGCGGTCCCGTCGCACGCAGAGCCAGCGCATGCAGATCCTGCTCGAACTCGGATTTGACCAACCGGTTCACCGAGGCCACCCCGCCGGGGTCCTCCCCGCGCAGCGCGGCATCCAGCGCGCGGGCGCTGTTCGCAGCGATCGCGCGGACACCGGATTCCAGGCGCGCCACCTGCTGCAGGACCAGCGGGTCGGTGTCCAGCCCCTGATCGCGGATCAGCGCGAACACCCGGTCGGTCGTCTTGCGGTACTTGAACTCGTCGGCCAGAAAGGCGGTGGCGCGCTCGTGTCCGAGCGACGTGCGCATGATCGCCCAGCCGTTGCCTTCCTCGCCGACCACATTCTCGACGGGCACCTCGACGTCGTCGAAGAACACCTCGGCGAAATGGGCGCCGCCGCTGATGTCGCGCAGCGGCCGCACCTCGATGCCCGGGCTGTTCATCGGGATCAGCAGGTAGGTGATGCCCTCGGTGCTCCTGTTACCGGGCCCGGTACGTACCAACGCGAACATCCAGTCCGCGCGGTCGGCCATCGTCGTCCAGACCTTCTGTCCGGTGACGCGGTAGATGTCACCGTCGCGCACCGCCCGCGTGGTCAGCGAGGCGAGGTCACTGCCGGCGCCGGGTTCGGAGAAGCCCTGACACCAGAATTCGTCGGCGCGCAGCAGCGGTTCGAGGAACCGGGCCCGTTGCGCGTCGGTGCCGTGCTTGATCAGCGTCGGCGCGACGATGAACGACAGCGAGCACGGATGCGGCGGAGCGCCCGCCGCCGTGGTGATCCGGTAGTAGTCGAGCTGGTCTTCCAGCGACAGCTCCATCCCGCCGACCGACCTCGGCCATCCGGGCGCAGCCAACCCCTCGTCGACCAGCCGCGAATGCCATGCCCGGGCGGCGGTGATCCGGTCCGCCGGGGGCCCGTCGCTCACCTGCTCTCGGCGGCGCTCGTCGAGTAGTGCGTGCAGGCGTTCGCGCCAGTTCCCAGCGGTGGTCACCCGACAAAGTTAACTTGGTTACTTATGTGGGTGCAAGGGTCCGTCAGTCTTCTTCGATGACGATCGCGACTTCCGGGCACGCGGCGGCGCCCTCGCGGACCTTGGCCTCGTCCTCCGGCCGGACCTCGTGGGCTTCCAGGATGCTGTAGCCGGCATCGTCGATGGGGAACAGGTCGGGGTCGACGGCGTAGCACTGGGCGTGGCCGACGCAACGCGCTTGCTCCAGACGGACTTTCATCGCTGAACCTCGTTCTCCTTTATTTCCAAACGGGTGGGCTGCACCCGTCAACACGCAACTTTGATTGAGAACTCACTCGACACGCGCGCACTCGGATTGTCCTCGGTGAAGCCGGTCGCGGTGCCCTTGATCGAGAACGTCGTGCCGGTGATCTCCACCTCCGCCGGCGCCCCCAGCTGTTCCCAGTGGCTGCCGGTGAAACCGTCGACATTGTGCAGTTCGGCGGACCGGACCACCGGCTTCTCCAGGGTGTCGACGGCCGTGGTGGTGCCGGACTCCTCGTCGCCGGTGGTGAGCGTCATGACGGTGCCGTCAGACGCGCACGTGACGTCGTGGGTGGTCTCGGTGGGCGCGCCGTCGAGAGTGATCTCGGCGGTCCCCGGGGCCAGCGCACCGGGTGGGCGCGCGGGCGGCTCGGGATTCGAACATCCCGCCAGTCCGACCGCGAGGACAGCCGCCATCGTGCAGACGCTGCGATTCGTCATTGCACCCCGTTCACCTGTGAACAAATCCGCTAAATATCTTCCCAATTCGACCTCAGGTTGGTTCACTATGTCAATGGATCCGAACCCGGACTACGACGCCAGCGACGAGTTGGAGTACGGCATCAACTGGTTTGCCTGGATATTGCGCGGCGTCTATCCGCCACCGGCGTACCCGCCTGTCTGAGCCACCGCCGAGCGCAGCCGCTTCTTGTCGACCTTGCCGCTCGGCAGCACGGGTAACTCGTCGACGACCACCAACCGGCGGGGAATCTTGTAGGCGGCCAGCCGCTGCCGCGCGAAGGCCTGCACGTCCTCGAGCGTGACGGTGGCTCCCGGATCGGGAACGACGACCGCGCACACCGTTTCTCCCCACCGCTCATCCGGTGCGCCGACCACCGCGCACGCGGCGACACCGTCGACTCGGCTCACCGCGTCCTCCACCTCGGGCGAGTACACGTTCTCGCCGCCGGTGATGATCACGTCTTTCTTGCGGTCGACCAGATAGAGCAGTCCGCGTTCGTCGAAGCGGCCGACGTCCCCGGTGTGGCACCAGCCGTCGCGCAGTGTCACCAGGGTCGCGGCGTGGTCGTCCCAGTAGCCGCGGAACAGCGATTCCGACTGCACCGCGATCTCACCCGGTTGCCCCACCGGCACCTCTGCGCCGTCGTCGTCGACGATGCGTACTTCGATGCCGGGAAACGGGAAGCCGACGGACCGCAGTGCCTCGGGATCACGGCCGTGCAGCTCACGGGGCAGCCCGGACACGATCGCCTCGGTCTGCCCGTAGAGGTTCAGGAAGCCGACCGACGGCATCAGCGCCAGTGCGCGTTCCAGGATGCTCATGGTCATCGGCGCCGCCGCGTAGACAACGGTGCGCAGCGACTCGACCAACTTGGTGTCGGTCACCGCGTCGAGCAGAGCGCGCAGCATCACCGGCGCCAGGTGCAGCACCGTGATGCGATGTTCGGCGATCAGCCGCACGGCCTCGTCGGGATCGAACTGCTCCTGCAGCACCACCGTGCCGCCACGGGCATGCACGCCGCCGAGCATCGCCATCGCGCCGATGTGGAACATCGGCATGTTGATCAGGATCTGATCGTCCGCGCCCGAACGCATTTCGGCATTCATGGTGAACAGTACGCGCCGTTGTTCAGGATGGCCGAGGATGCAGTACTTCGACGCCCCGGTGGTGCCGCTGGTGAAGATCAGGCAGGCGATGTCCTCGGGCCTGGCGCGCAGCACCGGTTCTCCGCCGGTTCCGCCGGCGAGGAACTGCTCGTAGTCGGTCCCGATGCCGACGAGAAGCGGCGCGGAGGTCAGCGACGGCGCGATCTCGGCGATCATCGGCGCGAACTCGTCGGCGACGAACACGATCCGCGGTCGGACGCGGTTGATGACGTCACGGATTTCGTCGCCGGTGAGCCGGAAGTTGACCGTCGCCAGGATGATTCCGCTGAGGTGGGTAGCCGCCATCACCTCGCCGAACTCGATGCTGTTGCGGCTCAGGATCGCGATGCGGTCCTGTCGCCGGACACCGGCCGACGCCATCGCCGACACCAGCTTCACGGCCCGCTCGTACAGTTGGCCGTGAGTCACCTCGCGGTCGCCCAGCCGATAGGCGACGACGTCGGGGAACCGCCGGGCGTTGTCGGTGACCATGTCGCCCAGCGTCATCGACGCATCGCCGGCCACGCTAGCGCCCGCTCAGCAGCATCGAACCGGCGACGGGCCCGCCGCCGACACCCACCGCGACCACCTCGGGTGTCGTCGGCACCTGCCGGTCGCCGCCCTCACCCCACATCTGCACGCACGCCTCGTGCAGGAAGCCCATGCCGTGCAGTCTGCCGCCGGAGAGCTGGCCACCGCTGGTGTTGATCGGCAGGTCACCCTCGAGCGAGATCCGCTGCCCGCCCTCGATGAAGTCGCCGACCTTGCCGTGTTCGCAGAAACCCAGAGCCTCCAGCCACATCACGGTCAGGAACGAGAACCCGTCGTAGATCTGCGCCATGTCGACGTCACCCGGTGTCAAAGACGTGTTCTGCCACAGCGTCGCAGCCGAATCGTGGGCGGCCATCGTGGTGATGTCCGAACGCTGATCCCAGGTCGCGCGCTCGAACATGCCCGGCCCCACCGACTCGACGGTCAGCGGATGTCGTGGCAGGCCGGTGGCGGCCTCACGGCGCGACACGATCACTGCCGTCGCGCCGTCGCACGGGACGTCACAGTCGTACAGACACAACGGTTCCGAGATCATTCGCGCCGACAGGTAGTCCTCCATCGTCATCGGGTCGCGGTAGATCGCGTCAGGGTTGAGCGCGGCGTTGCGGCGCGCGTTGAGCGCGATCGCGCCGAGTTGCTCTCGGGTCAAACCAAATTCGTGCATGTAGCGCTGCGCGGGCATGGCCAGCCAGTTCGCTGCCGACAGCGCGCCGAACGGCGCGACCCACTCCAGGTGCGGCGGCAGTTTGCCGCCGCTGAACAACACCGACGCCCGGCCGCCGCCGCCCTGTTGTGCCGCGGTGGATTCCCACACCGACCGGAACACGACCACGTGGTTGGCCAGCCCGAGCGCGACGGCCATGCAGGCCTCGATGACGGGACCGATCTGGCCCGCGGTCTCCATGCTGGAGATGTACCAGCGGCATCGCAGGCCCAGCGCATTGCGCACGTCCTGGATGCCGGCGCCGGTGAAACCGGGATCAGGCACGCCGGGGCCGGGGTAGCTGGCGATACCGTCGATGTCGTCGACTGCCAGGCCGGCGTCTTCGATCGCGCGCAGCACGGCCTCCAGGGTCAGATCGAGTCCGGTCCGCCCCAACCGGCGCCCGACCTGCGACTTACCGGCGCCGGTCAGCACGGCCTTTCCGTCGAACGGACCGCCGCCCATCAGAAGACGTACCGGGCGATGAGGTCGGCAACGGCCGCCGGCTTCTCCGACCCGTCGACCTCGACGGTGTGCCGGACGGTCAGGTTCACTGTGCCCTCACCCGACTTCACCGCATCGGCGAGTTCGGAGCGCACCCGCACCCGAGAGCCCGCGGTCACCGGGGCCAGGAACCGGACCTTGTTCAGCCCGTAATTGAGGGCCATCTTGGTGTTCTCGACGACGTAATTGTCCTTGCTCAGAGCGGGGATCAGCGACAGCGTGAGGAAGCCGTGGGCGATCGTTGTGCCGTAGGGGCTTTCGTTCTTGGCACGCTCGACGTCGACGTGGATCCACTGGTGGTCACCGGTGACCTCGGCGAAGGCGTCGACCCGCTCCTGATTTACTTCCAGCCACCGGCTGACGCCAAGCTCGGTGCCGACCGCCTCGACGGCCTCGTCGACGGACCCGATCGTTCTCATACCGCTCCTGTCCGAATATCGCTATCTATTTAACGGTATACTCTCACCTCATACCAGGGTGGCCGAATGCGGTTCCCCCTCCGACGACCCCGGGAGACCCATGACGTCGACGACGTCGCGTGCGGCCATCGTGGCCGCCGCCCGCACCCCCATTGGCACCGCCCGTAGGGGCACGCTGGCCCAGATGCCGGCCACCGAACTGGCCAAACCGGTCATCGCAGCGGCCATCGAGCGTTCCGGGTTGGCCGCGGCCGACTTCGATGACCTGGTGCTGGCCGAGGTCCTGCAGGGCGGCGGGGACAGCGCCCGCTATGTCGCCGTCGATCTCGGCCTGACCTCCATCCCCGGCCTGGCGGTGAACCGGCAGTGCGCGTCGAGCCTGTCGGCGATCGCAGTGGCCGCCGGCCAGGTGGCGGCGGGGATGAGCCAGGCCGTCCTCGCCGGTGGGATGGAGTCGTGTTCGACGACGCCGATGCTGCGCAAACGCAAGCCCTTCACATCGGGTAAGGCGGCCGAGGACTACGACGATCCGTGGTTCCCGTTCTCGCATCCGCCGACCGAAGATGCGCCCGCGTTGGACATGTCGATCACGGTGGCGCACAACTGCGCGGTGCAGTACGGCATCACCCGCGAGGACCAGGACGAGTGGGCGCTGCGCAGCCACCAGCGCGCGGTCAAGGCGATCGACGCCGGTTCGTTCGTCGACGAGATCGTGCCCGTACAGGTGCCGCAGGCCGACGGGTCGACGGTCACGTTCGCCGAGGACGAGCATCCGCGCCGCGACACCAGCCGCGAGGTGCTGGCCGGGCTGAAGGTGCTGCACCCCGAGATCGAGAACTTCACGGTGACGGCGGGCAATTCGTCGGGGGTCAACGACGCCGCCGCGGTCGTCGCGCTGGCCCGTCCCGACACCGGTCGCCCCGTGCTGGCGCACGTGCTCTCGTGGTCGGCGGTCGGCGTCGAGCCCAATCGCACCGGCAGCGGCCCGATCTACGCGATCCCGAAGGCGCTGGAGCTGGCCGGGCGCACGATCGAGGATGTGGCGCTGTTCGAAATCAACGAGGCGTTCGCCGCGCAGGCGGTGGCGTGCTCGCGAGAGCTCGGTCTCGACGAGGAGATCGTGAACGTGTACGGATCCGGCATCAGCCTGGGACACCCGATCGCGGCCACCGGGGCGCGGATGGTGACCTCGGCGATTCACGAGTTGCGCCGCCGCGGTGGCGGACTCGGTGTGCTGTCGATGTGCGCGGGCGGCGGAATGGGAGCGGCAATGGTAATCGAGGTGGCATGACATGACTCAACTCATCGCAGAGAACGTGTTCCGGGTCGAGGGTGACCGGGCGGTTCTGCTCGGATCGCGACGGCGGTCGACCGGGGTGGTGAAGTTCCCGCCCGAGCGGCCGGAACTGTTCGACGCCAACCCGGCGATCCAGCAGGACATCGAGCCGATCGAGCTGCCCACCGAGGGCACCCTCTACACGTACACCACCCAGGAGTTCCCGCCGCCGCTCCCCTACAAGGGCAACAAGTCGCCGGATGTGTTCAAGCCCTATGTCGTCGGCTTCATCGAACTCGACGGCAAAGTGCTCGTCGAAGCGCTGATCCTCGGTGCGACGGCCTCTGAACTGCGCATCGGGCAGAAAATGGTCAGCACCACAACGACGTTCGAAAGCGAAGCGGGCGAGCAGTTCCTGACCTACGCGTTCCAGCCGGCGTAACACCCGTGGATCACGCCGAGTTACGGGTTCGCGTCGGCGTGGACGATCTGCTGGCGAAGTACCAGTTTCTCGCCGGCAGCGGCAAGGTCGACGACCTGGTGCAGTTGTTCACGCCCGATGCGACGTTCCGGAACAACACCGAGCATCTGGTCGGTCGCGACGCAATCCTCGACTTCTTCACGCGTACGGCAACGGCGTTTGTCTCGGCGGATCTGCTGCCCGCCCGGGCATCACCTGGCGTCGGTTGTCGTCATGCCCGAAAGCGACCACGCGGCCAGCACGTACGCCTGCTTCCAGCTCGTCGGCAGGCACGGGCTCGACCATTGGGGTACCTACCGCGACACCGTGATTCACACACCTGACGGTTGGCGTTTCACCAGCCGAAAAGCGAAGGTGGAGGGTCACGTCGCCGGCTCCCCGACGGTAGGCCTGCTCGGACTCGAATGACGAAGGGGAACCGACGCGACACGTCTACAGGGCCGGGCCGCCATTGTCACCGGCGCAGGCCAGGGCCTGGGCAAGGGGATCGCCGCCGCGCTCGCCGACGAGGGCGCGTCGGTGGCGCTGCTGGGCCGGACGAAGCAGAAGGTCGACGACGTCGCCTCCGAGTTGACAGGCAGGGGCCGCGACGTGATATCGATCGGCTGCGACGTCGGCGACCGCGACGCCGTCGACACCGCCGTCGCCGAGACCCTCGACAGGTTCGGGCGGATCGACATCCTGATCAACAACGCGCAGGGCGGAGCGCTCGGCACCAGCACTCCCACTGTCGATCTCAGCGACGAAGAAGCTCTGGAGTATTTCCGGACCGGCCCGCTGGGTTCGCTGCATCTGATGCAGGCGGCGTTTCCCTCCCTGCGCGAATCCCCGCATGCGGTGGTCATCAATTTCGGGTCGGCCGTCGGCGTGCGGGGCGCGCCGCGGATGGCCGCCTACTCGATGGCCAAGGAGGCGATAAACGGGCTGACCAAGTCCACCGCGATCGAGTGGGGTAAGCACGGGATCCGGGTCAATCTGGTCTGTCCGGCCGCGTGGTCGCCCGGTGCCGAGACCTACCGCGACGAGGACCCCGCCCGTTTCGAGCAGATCGTGCGCAGTATCCCGCTGCGGCGCTTCGGCGATCCCTACGACGACATCGGCCGCGCGGTCGTCGGCCTGGTGAGCGACGACCTCCACTACCTGACGGGCGCGACGCTCATGCTCGACGGCGGCCAGATCATGTTGCGCTAGCACTCATTTGCTCAGCGGTAACTCGCCGCGTGTGATCACGTCGTAGAGCAGACCCAGGTCAGTGCCGGCTTCCTGCGCGGCGACCAACGCGGCGTCGACGTCCTTGCGCAGGAACGGCGCCGCCATCTCGGTGAACGGTGCCATCCCGCCGATCCCGCGCGCGTATCCCGCGACCTTGCTGTCGGCACTGCACGCCGCCAGCGCCTCCAGGAAGCGGTCCGCGTCGATGTCCAGTTTCCTAGCGACGGTGACCGCGGCGCTGAGCAGTTGCGCGTTGGCCGCGAACAGCACGTTGTTGACCAGCTTGAGGTTCAGTGCGGTTCCGAGCGCTCCGGTCCGCAAGACCGTTGCGGCATAGGGCTCGACGGCGTCGGCCGCGGTTGCGACGGCGTCCGCGGGGCCACCGATCATCACGGTGAGCCGGGCGTTGGCGATGTCGTCGGCGGTACCGCTGATCGGCGCGTCGAGCACCGTGACATCGGCTCTCGCGGAGTCGAGTTCACGCAGCGTGGCGACAGAGCCGGTGGTATGGGAGAGCACGACGGTGCCGGCCGCGCAATGATCGATCAGCTCGGTCGCGACGTCTTTGAGCTGGGCGTCGGAGAACATGCAGCAGAT
>NZ_LZJE01000332.1:0-613 GCF_001666865.1 Mycobacterium sp. E136 | reverse complement strand
GCGATCCGGAGCAGGCCCGACCTCGAACTGGTCGGGGCGTGGGTGCACTCCGAGGAGAAAGTCGGCAAGGACGCGGGGGTGCTGGCGGGCGGTGATCCGATCGGGCTGGCGGCCACCACCGATGCGGATGCGCTGATCGGGCTCAAACCCGATTGTGTCATCTATTCGGCCAGCGGGCCGGAACGTGATGCGCTGGCCGTCCCGGACTATGTGAGGCTGCTCAGCGCAGGGATAAACGTGGTGACCACCAGCACCACCCGCCTGGTCAACCCCCACGCCTACGAACCGGTCGAGTGGCGCGACCAGTTGTCCGCGGCCGCCAAGGAGGGCCAGGTCTCGTTGTACGCCTCGGGGATCGAGCCGGGCTTCGTCGCCGACTACCTACCGCTGGTGCTGAGCACACAGTCGTCGCAGATCGAGAAGATCCACGCCTACGAGATAGGCCTGTACGACGACTACGGTGTTTCCGACATCATGAGCGACGCTTTGGGATTCGGCCGACCGCTCGACTACCAGCCGTGGATCTCATTTCCCGGGGCGATCGCCGGCGAATGGCAAGGCCAGATCCGCATGGTCGCCGAGGCCCTCGGCGTCGAGATCCAAGAGGTCCGCG
>NZ_LZJE01000331.1:0-27483 GCF_001666865.1 Mycobacterium sp. E136 | reverse complement strand
AGCGTTCGGAGCTGGCGCGCCAACTGTCGGACCGGTTGACGATGGTGCACGGCGTCCGCATCACCCAACGCATGGACCTCGGCGAGTCGGTGCTGCATCGCTACGACCCCGAGACAAAGACGCTGGTACTCAACAACCATCTCTCCTCGGGCCAGACCGTGTTCAAGATGGCCGCCGAACTGGCATATCTGGAGTTCGGCGGCCTCATCGACAAGCTCGTCGACGAAGGCAAGTTCACCAGCGACGAGTCGACCCGCTTGGCGCGGATGGGGCTGGCCAACTACTTCGCCGCCGCAATGATGTTGCCCTACACGCAGTTTCACGATGTCGCGGAGAAATTCCGTTACGACGTCGAGCGGGTCTCGGCGTTCTATTCGGTCAGCTACGAGACGATCGCGCACCGCCTCTCGACCCTGCAACGGCCGTCCATGCGCGGTGTGCCGCTGTCCTTCGTCCGCGTCGACCGGGCAGGCAACATGTCAAAACGCCAGTCGGCCACCGGTTTCCACTTCTCATCCAGCGGCGGCACCTGCCCGCTGTGGAACGTCTACGAGACGTTCGCCAACCCCGGCAAGATCCTCGTGCAGGTCGCCCAGATGCCCGACGGACGCAATTACCTGTGGGTCGCACGCACCGTGGAGCGTCGCGCACAGCGCTACGGCCAGCCGGGAAAGACGTTCGCGATCGGCCTGGGCTGCGAACTCCGCCACGCGCACCGGTTGGTCTACTCGGAGGGGCTCGACCTGTCCGGCGAGGTGGCGACACCGATCGGCGCGGGTTGTCGGGTCTGCGAGCGGGACAACTGCCCGCAGCGGGCATTCCCCGCGCTGGGCCGCGCGCTCGACATCGACGAGCACCGCAGCACCGTCTCGCCTTATCTGGTGCGTCAGACCTAGGCACGTAGACTCGCTGTGATGAGCGCACCCGAGTCGGCCCGCATCGCGCCCGGTGGATTCAAGGAACTCGGCCCCCTGAACTGGGCCATCGCGAAACTCGGTGCACGCACCATCCGGGCACCGCGGTTCAGCCTGTTCAATGTGCTTGGCCAACACCGGCTTCTGTTCCTGGCGTGGCTGCCGTACAGCGGGGTGCTGCTCGGCATCCTGAGCAAGCTCTCGGTGCAGGACGCCGAGACCGTCATCCTGCGTGTCGGCCATCTGCGCGACTGCGAGTACGAACTCCAGCAACACCGCCGCCTGGCGCGCACCCGGGGGATCGGCCCGGACGTCCAGAAGAAGATCTTCGAGGGACCCGACGCCGAGGGGCTCACCGACCGTCAGCGCGCGTTGATCACCGCCACCGACGAGTTCGTCGTGACCCGGGGCGTGTCTTCTGAGACATGGTCGGTGTTGGCCAGGCACCTGACCAAACCGCAACTGATCGAGTTCTGCATGCTTGCAGCCCAGTACGACGGGCTGGCCGCGACGATCACGACTTTAAAAGTGCCGCTGGACTTCCCGGACTAGAGGTACGTGATCCCCAGAACGATCAGCGACAGCAGCACCGGGGACACCGGCAGCGCCAGCAGGAAAGCCGCCCACACTTCGCTCCTGCGTTGATAGCTGCGCCACCCCAGCCAGCCGACGCCTCCGCCGACGAGAAACGACACCGCGGCCACCACGAGCACCCAGGTGCTGACGTTCGACGTCGACGTGGCATAGGAGATCCCGGCCAGCCAGAGGATGTGGCCGACCACCAATCCCCCGATGCCGGCGACCCACAGGGCCCGCGCCGTGCCGGATGTCTGAGTCACGTTCGCTGTGTTGGTTCTCTGAAGCACGTCAGAAATTGATCATGTGGCCGAGCAGACCGTGGAAGCACTCCTGCAGGGCCTCGGACATCGTCGGGTGCGTGTGCACGTTGCGGGCCAGTTCGGTCGCGGTCAGATCCCACTTCTGCGCCAGCGTCAGCTCGGGCAGCAGCTCGGACACGTCGTGGCCGATCAGGTGGCCGCCGATCAACTCGCCGTACTTGCCGTCGGCTATCAGCTTGACGAAGCCGCTCGGGTCACCGGCACCGTGCGCTTTGGCGTTCGCGGTGAACGGGAACTTGGCCACCTTGACGTCGTAGCCCTCCTCGCGGGCCTGCTCCTCGGTGAGCCCGAAGCTGGCGACCTGCGGTTGGCAGAACGTCGCGCGCGGCAGCATGCGGTAGTCCCCGAGCGGCAAAGTCTCTGCGCCCGCGATGGTTTCGGCGGCGATGACACCTTGCGCCTCGGCCACGTGGGCCAGCTGCAGCTTGCCGGTCACGTCACCGATCGCGTAGATGTGCGGGACGCTGGTGCGCATGTAGTCGTCGATGCCGATCGCCTTGCGGTCGGTGACCTCGACGCCGGTCTTGTCGAGCCCGAAGCCCTCGATGTTCGGCGCGAATCCGATTGCCTGCAGCACCTTTCCGGCTTTGAGGTCTTGGGACTTGCCGTCCTTGCTGACGGTCACGGTGACCTCGCCGCCACCGTCGTCGATCGACTCCACCTTGGTACCGGTCAGCACCTTGACGCCGAGCTTCTTGAACTGCTTCTCGATCTCCTTGGAGACCTCGGCGTCCTCGTTGGGCAGCGCGCGGGGCAGGAACTCGACGATCGTGACGTCGACGCCGTAATTCTTCATCACGTAGCCGAACTCCATGCCGATGGCGCCCGCACCCGCGATGACGACCGACGACGGCAGCTCGCGCGTCATGATGAGTTCTTCGTAGGTGACCACGTTTTCCGACAGCGATGTGCCGGGCACCAGGCGGGTGCTGCTGCCGGTGGCGATGATGATGTTGTCGAACTCGACGGTCTCGGTGCCGCCCTCGTTGAGATCGACCTCGAGCGTGTGGTCGTCTTTGAACTTCCCGTACCCGTGGATCTCGGTGATCTTGTTCTTCTTCATCAGATAGTGCACGCCGGCGACCCGCCCCTCGGCGACCTTGCGGCTGCGGTCGAACGCGACGCCGTAATCGAACGTCGCCTCGCCGCTGATGCCGAACTGCTTGGCCTCTTTGGTGAAGATGTGCGCCAGCTCCGCGTTACGCAGTAACGCCTTCGACGGGATGCACCCGACGTTGAGACAGACGCCGCCCCAGTACTTGGGTTCGACGATGGCGGTGTTCAGTCCGAGCTGCGCGGCACGGATGGCCGCGACGTATCCGCCGGGGCCTGCTCCGAGTACGACGACGTCATAGTGGGTCACTCCCCCACCCTAGTAAGGAAGCACTCCCGCGAAACACCGACTTGCCCATTCGCAGTAGTAGAGACCGTGCAGCACCGCCGCTCCCGCGACGGCCGCCAGGGGCGTCGACATCAGCGCGATCGACAGCGCCGAGACCAGCGGGCGTTCGATCACCATGGCGAGCAGCAGGCCGGCGACCGTCGTCGTGACGACGAAGACCAGCACGACGAACACCGGCGCCGTCTTGTCGATCGAGTGGTACCACCAGTGGTACAGCGCCCATCCGGCCACCGCGGACAACGCCCACACCGCCGCGACGACGAGGACGAACTTCCAGCGCTTGAGCGACTGGTAGTTGCCGGGCACCACAACGGGCTGCGCGGGAACGACCACCGGCTCGGACGGGCGCTCCGCGACGGCCGTCGTTCCCAATGCCTGGAACTCGCCGGTGGTGAACGTCGGCGTGTAGGGCTCGGTCGGATCGCCGGGCAGCGTCTCGGTGGTCTCAGTCACCGTGCACCGCCTGAATCGCCAGCAGCACGCCGAACCAACCGGGCGCGATCGCGAGAAGGAACGCACCGGCCGTCGTCACCCAGCGCCGAGCCGACGTCAGGATCGCCAACAGCCCCAACATGCCGGGCACGCCGACGACGAGCGCGACCACGACGTCGGGTCGGATCGGGGTGTCGATCACAAGGGTCGCGGCGATCCCGAGGACCAGGCCCACCGCCGTACCGACCAGCAATGCGCTGGTCAGCACCCATGCACGCGGAAGCGGTATCACGCTTGGAAGGCTACGGGGGCGGCTTGCGGTGGCTCCGTCATCCGCTCGGCGCGTCAGGTATCGGACATGCATCGATTGCATTACCGACGATGTGCGTGTCCGACGACGGCGGGCGGACACCTCTGGCGAAATCCGCTCCGGTCACGACAGGTGCATCGGCCAACAGGCCGTTCTCGACCTCGGAGAATGCGCGGCCGCGGCTCAGGAAGCGCACCCCTTCGGGCGCCTCCACGCTGAAGCCGCCGCCGCGTCCGGGCACGACGTCGATCACCAGCTGAGTGTGTTTCCACGCGTCGAATTGCGGCCCGGAGATCCACACCGGCACCCCGCCGGGTTGGACATCCGGCCCGACGTCGAGGAGTGCGAGCAGCACGTCGCGGTCACCGACGATGAAATCGCCGTTGGGGTAGCACATCGGCGACGACCCGTCGCAGCAACCGCCGGACTGGTGGAACATCAGCGCGCCGTGCTTGTCCTGCAGGCGCGCGAGCAGTTCGGCCGCGGCCTGGGTGATCAACGCCCGCTTCGGCGGCCCTCCCTGCTGCGCCGACGGCGGGTGGGGCGCGGATGGTGACACCGTCAGAAGAAGCCTTGGGCCTTGTTGCTGTAGCTCACCAGCAGGTTCTTGGTCTGCTGATAGTGGTCGAGCATCATGCGGTGGTTCTCGCGCCCGATGCCGGACTGCTTGTAACCACCGAACGCCGCGTGTGCGGGATAGGCGTGATAGCAGTTCGTCCACACCCGTCCCGCCTTGATGTCACGCCCGGCGCGGTAGGCGGTGTTGCCGTCGCGACTCCACACGCCCGCACCCAAGCCGTAGAGCGTGTCGTTTGCGATGGCGATCGCGTCGTCGTAATCGGTGAACGATGTCACCGCGACGACGGGCCCGAAGATCTCCTCCTGGAAGATCCGCATCTTGTTGTTGCCCTCGAAGATCGTCGGCTGCACGTAGTAGCCGCCGGACAGGTCGCCGCCCAGTTCGGCGCGCTCGCCGCCGGTGACGACGCGGGCACCTTCGTCCTTGCCGATCTCGATGTAGGACAACACCTTTTCGAGCTGATCGTTGGATGCCTGCGACCCGATCATCGTCTCGGTGTCCAACGGATCGCCCTGCCGGACGGCTTTCGTGCGGATCGCGGCCAGTTCCAGGAACTCGTCGTAGATGTCGGCCTGGACCAGGCTGCGCGACGGGCACGTGCAGACCTCGCCCTGGTTGAGCGCGAACATCGTGAAGCCCTCGAGCGCCTTGTCCTGGTAGTCGTCTCCCTCGGCCATCACGTCGGAGAAGAAGATGTTGGGGCTCTTGCCGCCGAGTTCCAGCGTGACGGGGATCAGGTTCTGCGACGCGTACTGCATGATCAGCCGACCGGTGGTGGTCTCGCCGGTGAATGCGATCTTGGCGATGCGGTTCGACGACGCCAGCGGCTTACCCGCCTCGAACCCGAATCCGTTGACCACGTTGACCACGCCTGCGGGCAACAGGTCGCCGATCAGGCTCATCAGATACAGGATCGAGGCCGGCGTCTGCTCGGCCGGTTTGAGCACGACGGCATTACCGGCGGCCAACGCAGGGGCCAGCTTCCACGTCGCCATCAGGATCGGGAAGTTCCACGGGATGATCTGCCCGACGACTCCGAGCGGTTCGTGGAAGTGGTAGGCGACGGTGTCGTCGTCGATCTGCGACAGTGAGCCTTCCTGCGCGCGGATCGCCCCGGCGAAGTAGCGGAAGTGGTCGACGGCCAGGGGCACGTCCGCGTTGAGCGTCTCGCGGATGGGTTTGCCGTTGTCCCACGACTCGGCCAGCGCCAGGGACTCGAGGTTCTCCTCGATGCGGTCGGCGATCTTGTTGAGGATGACCGCACGCTCGCCGGGAGGCGTCTTGCCCCACGCGGGGGCTGCACCGTGCGCGGCGTCGAGCGCTGCCTCGATGTCGGTCTCGTTGGACCGCGGCACCTCGCAGAACGCCTGACCCGTCACCGGAGTCGGGTTCTCGAAGTACTCGCCCGAGGCCGGCGGCACCCACTCCCCGCCGATGAAGTTGCCGTAACGCGACTCGTACGACATCAGCGCGTCCGCAGCGCCTGGACGGGCGTAGACAGTCATCGTTGACCTCCCTCGAACGGTGTAACCGAGCTCACACTACGCCCGGCCGCCACAATGGTTCCCGTGAGTTCCGACGAGCGCGTGCGCGAAGAGAAGACCGGCACCGACCCGTACCTGTGGCTCGAGGACGTCACCGGCGACGACGCACTCGACTGGGTACGCAAGCACAGCGACCCGACGGTGGCCCGCTTCGGCGGTGGCCGGTTCGAGCAGATGCGCGACGAGGCACTGGAGGTGCTCGACACCGACGCCCGCATCCCGTACGTCCGCCGGCGGGGTGAATATCTGTACAACTTCTGGCGCGACGCGGACCACCCCCGCGGCCTGTGGCGACGCACGACCCTGGACAGCTACCGCACCGAGCAACCGGAGTGGGACGTGCTGATCGACGTCGACGCGATCGCCGCCGAAGACGGCGAAAACTGGGTGTGGGCGGGTGCCGAAGTGCTCGAACCGGACTTCTCCCTCGCGCTCATCGAATTGTCCCGCGGCGGTGCCGACGCCACCGTCGTCCGCGAATTCGACGTGACCACACGCGAGTTCGTCGCCGGCGGTTTCGCGCTGCCGGAGGCCAAGTCGAGCGTCACCTGGCAGGACAGCGACACCGTGCTGGTCGGGACCGACTTCGGGCCGGGCTCGTTGACCGACAGCGGCTATCCACGCATCGTGAAGCGCTGGAAGCGGGGCCTGCCGCTGGCCGACGCGTCGACCCTGTTCGAGGGCGAGGCCGCCGACGTCAGCGTGGGTTGCGGCTATGACCCGACGCCCGGGTTCGAGCGGTTACTGATCACGCGGTCGTTCGACTTCTTCAACCGGGAGCGCTACGAGCTGCGCGGCGACTCGCTGATCCGGATCGACGTGCCGACCGACGCCGGGATCTCCGTGCACCGGGAGTGGCTGTTGATCCGGCCGCGTACCGATTGGACGGTGGGATCGACGACATATCGCGCCGGTTCGCTACTGGCGGCGAATTATGCCGAATTCCTCGATGGCGCACGCGATCTCGCTGTCGTCTTCGAGCCCGATGAGCACTCCAGCCTGGAGGACTACGCCTGGACGCGCGACCGGTTGATCCTGGTCACCCTCGTCGACGTGATCAGCCATGTGCAGATCGTGACGCCGGGAACCTGGCAGCGGGCCGACATACCCGGCATTCCGCCGAACACCAACACGGTGTTGGTCGACGCCGACGAGTACGGAGACGAGATCTTCCTCGACTCGAGCGGTTTCGACACCCCGTCCCGGCTTCTGTGGGGGGTGGCCGGCGATGCCGTCACCGAAGTAAAACGCGCGCCGTCGTTCTTCGACGCGGCCGACCTGCGAGTAGACCAGTATTTCGTCGCCTCCGACGACGGCACCATGATCCCGTATTTCGTTGTTGCGCATCGGCACAACCAAACTCCGGGTCCCACGCTGCTGAGCGGGTACGGCGGCTTCGAGGTCGCCAACACACCGAGCTACAGCGGGGTGCTTGGCCGGCTGTGGCTCAGCCGCGGCGGCACCTATGTCCTGGCGAACATCCGCGGCGGCGGCGAGTACGGACCGAAGTGGCATACGCAGGCGATGCGGGAGAACCGGCATCTCGTCTACGAGGACTTCGCTGCCGTCGCACGCGATCTCGTGGCCCGGGAAATAACCACCGTCGATCAGCTCGGCGCCCAGGGCGGCAGCAACGGCGGCCTGCTGATGGGCGTGATGTTGACGCGATACCCCGAGTTGTTCGGCGCGCTGGTGTGCAGCGTGCCGCTGCTCGACATGCGCCGATACCATCTGCTGCTGGCGGGCGCCTCGTGGATGGCCGAATACGGAGACCCCGACGAGCCGGGCGATTGGGAGTTCATCTCGAAATATTCGCCTTACCAGAATATCTCGGCCGATCGTCGGTACCCTCCGGTGCTGATCACCACGTCGACGCGGGATGACCGCGTACATCCGGGGCACGCGCGCAAGATGACCGCGGCACTGGAGAGCGCGGGCCACCCGGTGCACTACTACGAGAACATCGAGGGTGGCCATGCCGGTGCGGCCGACAACGCGCAGACCGCATTTCGCTCCGCGTTGATCTACGAGTTCCTGTGGTCGGTGCTCAGCTGAACAACTGGTCGCCGAGAAAACGGTCGGGTCCGGTGACGCCGGGCAGCATGAAGAAGAAGCCGCCGCCGACGGGCAGGATGTACTCCTCGAGCGGTTCGCCTTTCAGGCGGCGCTGCACGGTCAGGAAGCCCTTCTCCAGGCTGCGCTGGTAGGCGATGAATGCCAAGCCCTGGTCCAGTCGGCCCGCACCGTCGAATCCGCGCGAGTAGTTGAAGCCGCGGCGCAGAATGCGGTTGTCCTCGGTCTCGGGCGTGCGGGGGTTCGCCAGCCGGATGTGGGCGGTGAGCGGAATTCGTTTGCCGTCCGGGTCTTCTGGATAGTCGGGGTCGGTGAATTCACCCGTCAGGCCCAAGGGTGCGCCGCTGACCTTGTTGCGCCCGATCAGCGCCTCCTGCTCGGCGAGCTGGGTGCGGTCCCAGAACTCGACGAACATGCGGATGATGCGAATCGCCTGATACGAGCCGCCGACGGCCCACTCGGGTTCGCCGTCCTGCGTGCCGACCCAGACGTGGCGGTCCATGACGGCGCCGTCGTCGACATCGAGGTTGGCGGTCCCGTCCTTGAATCCCAACAGATTTCGCGGGGTGGCGGCTTCGGACGCCTGGCCGGCGCCGATGCCCCGCGCGTAACCGTCGACCATCCACCGCAAAACCAGGTCGCTGCGCGTGCGGCGCATCAGCTGACGCAGCGCGAAGACGACCGTGTCGTTGTGGCCCGCCTCGATGACGATCGACAGATCACCGTGCGACAGTTTGGGATCCAAGCGGTCATTGGCCAAAAACGGCATGGTGACCAGTTCCTTGGGTTTGCGATCGGCCAGCCCGAACCGGTGGTCGAACAGCGACGCACCCACACCCACGACGACGGACAGGTTGTCCGCGGGCGGTTGTTCACCGAGGATGCCGGAGTCGACCGGAGGGTATTCCGGATCGCGCACCTCCGGCGGCTTGCCCGCCATCAGACCGCGGATCTCTTCGGTGAGCTCCTCGAGGGTGCGTTTGAGGCCGTCGCGATCCTTCGACAGCACGTTGAACGAAGCGATCAGGCCCTGCTCGGGGATGGGCAGCGCGGTGATGCCGGTCTGATGCGGACCCTCGAACGGGACGAACGACCCGCTTGAGGCGGACGAACCGGATTCCTGCTTCGAGCACCCGGCGAGGGCCGCACCGGCCCCCACCGCGGCACCCGTGCCTAATGCGCCAGTGATGAAGCCCCGGCGCGAGAGACCCGAGCGGCCTTGCGTCACTTCAGTTTCAGCACTCCCGACACCTGCGACAGGTTCTCCGACAGTCCGGCGAGTTCGGCCTTGAGCTTGTCGATGACGTCCGGTGTCACGGTGACCTCGGGGCAACGCGGCGACGGGTAGGGATCGTTCTCGGTGCAGAACAGCACCCAGCCGTCACCTCGGCGCAGCGGCCGCATCGTGTCGAACACGGAGTTCAGGCCCGCGTCGATCTTGCCCAGCAGCGCCGGATCAGCCTGCACCAGAGCGGGATTCAACTTCCCGACGGCGTCGCGTGCACCCTGCAGGTTCGCGTCGAAGTCCCAGAGGTCGGTCTTGGAGTAGCGGTCCTCTTCGCCGGTGATCTTGCCTTCGGACACCTCTTCGATCAGTTCGGCCGCACCGTTGGACACGTCGATCGGCTTCACCTCGACAGACGGGAACTGCGCCTTGAGGTCGGCGACGTCCTTGTCGAGCTGGTCGGCGAACGGCGCCCCACCCTCGGTGGTGTTCTTCTCGAACAGCAGGTACTCGAGGCGGTGCCAGCCGGTGAACTTCGGGTCGTCGACGCCTGCGAAGTCGTCGACGCGGGCGTCGATCTTGCCGTCGATCTCTTCCACCAGGCCGGCGATCGGCTCGATGCGCTCCCACGGCTGGCGTGACGGCGCGAACGCGTCCTGGGCGGCCTTCAGGTCGCCCGCGCGCACCGCGTCGGTGAGGACCTTGACCACACGCTGGAGTTCGTCGATGTTGCTCTGCGCGTACGCCTTGTAATCGGCTGCCGCTTTGTCCAGGACCGCCGGATCGACCGCGGGTGCGGCGCTGGTGGTCTCGGCCGCAGTTCCGCTGGCGGACGTCGTCTCACTGTCCGAGGACGAACTGTCGTTCGAGCATCCGGACAGCAGGAGGCCGGCGACGGCGATGGGAGTTGCCCAGGCAAGATAACGGTTCATTCGCACCTCGTAGTTAGGAGAGGCAAAACATAGCATTTCTGGCTGGTCAGAGGATAGGCACGCCTTATTTGGCGGTGTAGTCCGGGGCGGGCCGGATGGATGCTAAACGCTTCGACGCGATAATCGGCGAGTGATGTGGTGTCGAGCGAGCGCCGTCGGCGGGGTCCTGGCCCTCGTTGTCTCCAGCTTGATCGCTGGATGCGGTGCCGCTGCGGAACAGACGACTCAGAGCGGTGCTGATCGGTCGAGCACCTTCACGACTTCCAGAGGCACGGCGCCGCCGAATGAATACGCATGGCTGACGACGGTGCTGCCCAGCGATCAGGAATTGACGACCGCCGCGGGATACCAAATCAGGATGGGCGAACCACCGTCGGTGGGAAGCCGCTTGCGAAACACTCTCGCGGGCAGCCGGGAGATGACCGAAAGGCAGTGTCTTGGAGTCATATCGTCCTTCGAGGAAGAGGTGTATGGCGCCGCACCGGTCCGAGCGGTCACCTACGCGACAGAATCAAAGGTGACATTCGGTGCAGCCGCCTTCGATTCGTCGGACGAGGCGCGAAAGTTGTTCGATACGTTTGCAGACGAATGGCTCGGCTGCAGCGGTAGAACCGTTGTGAGAGATGAGGGCGCGTACACCTCCGGATACCGGATCACGGAGGTCGAGATGACAGCCGACGTGTTGTCGTCGGTCGATGAACTGACGTCAGATTCCCCGACGGGGGTTCGTGTCGCCGTCCAACGAGCCCTAGGCGTCGCGAAAGACTGCATTGTCGAAGCGACCGTGCCGATCACCGAGCCAAGCCCGAACGAAGCCCCCGTCTCAACCGGCAGCGCCACGGATCTCGTGAAGGCCATGCTGGCGCGGATCCAGGCAGTCCGCCCTTGACGAGTCTCGCGCCGACTGGTGCGCCGAGCCTCGGGCGGACCCACCTAAAATTGTGCCGATGACAGGGGGTACGCAATGAGAGTCGATACGGCATTTCTGCGGATGGGAGCTGACTTCTCCGATAGCGCGGGGGCGATCGTCCGTCGCGGTGCAGATGCGTTCGGCTCCGCTGCCGCACCCGCCGGGGTGTTCGGTGATTTCGAAGACGCAGAACAATTCCACCGGGCGGTCGCGCAGGCACAGACTAAATACGCGCATTCGATGCGCAGTCATCATTCGACTTTGTCGGTGCTCGCGGAGAAAGCGGCCAACGCCGCGCAAGCCTTCACTGAGCAGGATGAACAATGCGCCGTCGCCCTGGAGTCGGCGCACCGCGGCGTCCCGACCTGACGGATGGAACTCAGGCACCTCGATATCGAGGAGTTGATCGCTAAGGCAGGTGGCGATCCTTGGAAACTCGAACAGACCATTCAGAGTGGGGCGCCGGGGGAGATCAGCGATCTCGCGTCCGCGTTCTGCAACGCCGGTGTCTGCATGGGCGAGACCAGCGACGAGTTTCACCAAGCAAAGAAACGGTTCGAGGCTGCGTGGGACCGCGAGGACGGAGGTGATCACCCGATCAATGACTCAGCCGAAGTTCAACGTGCCACCACAGCATTGCACCTCGACCGCGAACCACTGGCCCGCATAGCTGTCGATCTTCAATCGATATCCACGGCTCTAGCCGAGACCCAGCAGTCGTCGGCCGACAGCATTGGCTCTCTCGAGGGAGCTCTCCAACAGATCGATAACGCCATCGATGCGGCAATCGTTCAGAGTGGACTGACCTTCGATGAAAGCGCTTTGGCGCCGATGAAGGCCATGGCCGTCCAGGAGATGAGAGACGCCTTGAGCGCCATCGGCTCATCGCGCGATCGATACGCCGGTGAGCTTTCCCGTGCGATGACCAACATGCAGGCAGAGGGCTATATGCCCGATTCGATCGACCGTGCCGATGGTGACGGCGGCGACAGTGGAACTGCCGCTCGGCGGGAGGCTTCCGACTATGACGCGCGACAACGGGCAGCCGATCAGGCGCTTGTCGACAGCGGAGGGCCGATGACGGCGGAGAAGGAAGCGGCCATGTCGCGTCTTCGCGACTACGCCACGATCCAGAACCCTGATTCGGAACCTGCTGCCGTGCGCCTCGCAAGTGAACGGCTCGATGATTTCCAGACGGCGCATCGGCCACCCGGGAGCCTTCCCCGCGATCCGGTTCTCGGTTCAGACCCGCAACGTCGAGCCCTAGTCCGTCAGGAATGGCAGCGGCAACTGGAAACGGGTTCGCCCTGGGAGCCGCCGATGACACCGGATGAAGCGACGTCATGGATGAACGAGCAAGAGGCACGCGCGCGTGCCGAGGCGATCGACCTCACGATTGAGGGCCTGCAAAATCAAGGGCTGTCACGCGAGGCGGCCCGTGACATCGCCGACGCCATGTCTCGCGGATTGACAATGTCCGATCTCGAATACGCCGGTCAAGTAACGGGACCGTTAAGCGAGATCAAGCAGGTCGATGGAGCGCTTTCCGATGGGAAGCACGCCTTGCCTTGGGAGCGTTATTCGGCCTCGGATCTGAAGGCGATGGGTAATATTGGCAAGGCTTTTGGCGCGTTCGGCAGCCTCGCGGAGTTCGCTGTCGCGTATTCCGATTGGCGGAATGGAGCGGGGGCAGGCTCGACCTTCGGCGGCGCGGCTGGGAGTGTTGGCGGTGGCTTTCTGGTCGGCGCGGTGGGCGGCATGGCAGGTGGGTGGGTGCTCGGCCCTGGCGGTGCTTTCGTCGGAGCGGTTATCGGCGGCCTAGTCGGATCGAGCGCAGGTAAATCGGGAGGCACCGCCCTCGGAGGCCTCTTTGACAAGTGACGCCGCGCTCTCGATGTCCGAGTCGATGTTTTTCGGCGGAGTCGCGATCGGCCTCATCGGCATGCTCGCAACGGCTTTCGTTCGGAAGGTTCAGTACGCACGTCGGCTCTACTGGTGCAGTTGGCTGATGGCAGGCACCCTTGTGGCTCTGGCAACGCTGGATCGGGGGTTCGCTTCTGCCTGCCTAATGGCGGTGGCGGCCGGGGCGTTCGCGTTGATGTACGCGTACCTTCGCACCCCTTATTTGAAGCTCGGTAACCGCATCTTCGCGTACACCATCCCCGATAGTCGGCCGGACCCTCCGGAAAACGGGAGCGAGCAACCGGCTACTCCTGCACCCTCCGGTTCGTACTTCAACTACCTGACGGCTGCGAAGCTGTGGTGGACGCTCGTCGTGATGACGTGCGCGGTCGGATACGCCGGCATCGCGCTCGGTCTGACCGCCGCCACGATCGGGCTGGGAGCGTTTACGGCGGTGATCTGCGCTTTGATAGGGCATCAGGATGCGCGCGGCGGCTTTGCATTCGCACGTGGCCAGACGATCCAATTCTGCGTTCTGATCGTCGCGTCGATACCGATGTTCTTGATACCGCCGCTGGCCTATCTCGCGGCGTTCTGGGCGACGGGCAAATCATTCGGCCAGTCTCACCGCGCCGGAGACGACGCGGACTGACTCGCCCGCCTCACGCCGAACTCCAGCGCCATCTGGTTCAACGTCATCGGCAACGGGCGTTCGGGCACCGGCTTCGGCTCCGACCTCAGGTCGAGTTCCAACGCATGCAACACGTGTGTCAACAGCGTGCTCGTCACCAACAGCACGAGGTTGCGGCCTGGACACTCCGCCGGTCCGGCCGAGAACGGCACCAATTGCGGATGGTTCTGCGCGGTTCCGTCCATCCAGATTTGCGGCGCGAACGCATGCGCGAACGGCAGCAGTTCGTCGTCGCGATGGAATGCGGGCGTGACGATCATGAGCCCCGCGCCCTTCGCGATCGTCGATCCGTCAGCCCACCGCGTGTCCTCCGTCGTGTCGCGCAGGATCGTCGGCGTGGTGGGCCACAACCGCACCGACTCCAGCACACAACCCCGCAGGTAGGGCCGGACCGCGAGCTGGTCGGGTTCGGCGGCGTCCTCGGCAGCGCGCGCCCGCTCGGCCGGATGCGTGGCCAACAGCGCCATCGCCCTCAATGACGCCATGCCCGCCGCGTCGAACGCGAAGACCCACTGCGGCATCTGACCGACCGGGTCGACCGCACCGCTCGACGGCGTTTGCGCCACCACACTGGCGAGGCTGCCCGGTTCGGGATCCTCGACGTAGCGATACAGTCCCTCACGGAATTTCGCCCGCGCGCGGTAATGCGGCAGCGACAGGAACGACCAGTTGCCGGCCTTGCGCAACCGCATCAGCGCGTCGGTGATCAGCTCGTCGTCCCGCGCGCGATCGCCCAGAGCCAGCCGGCGCACGATGCGCCACCACGTCGTCATGAACCGCGAAGAATCCAGACTTCCACGGGCGGCGGCGTCGCCGACCAACTCCCGCGCCTCCTCGGCGACCACGCGGGTGAACGCTTCCGCTAAACGGTGCAACTCGGCTCCGCTGTCGAGCGCGGCGTCGTTGAACTCGCGGCGCTGCTGGCGGATCGGACCCTGCGAGATCAGCACACCGTGCGGCTGAAACCACTGCAGCGCCTTGCGTTTCTCGGTGTTCGCGGGATGAAACGGTGTCGGCGCTTCTGCGAGAACCCTGCCCACGTCCTGCGGGTCCAAGATCACCACCATGCGACGGCCCGGCAGGGCCAATTCCACAGGGCCGCGACCGAATTCGCGCCGCAACTGCTGCATCCGCTGCACCGCTCGCGAATCGGCCTGCATGGTCTCGAGGACCCTGATCATGGGCTTTCGGCGGGAGATCACCCCGGCGGCGATGGACGCTGCACCGAGATCGAGCAGTGTGGCCGCAGCACGAGCACCGGTAACTCGTTTCGTCACTGCCCTCGTTTACCCGGGGGTCTCTCTGCCAAACTTCACCCATGTCGACAACTGCGCAGTTCGAGACCTTGCTCTACACCGCGGAGCCACCCATCGCGACCATCACGCTGAACCGTCCCGATCACCTCAACACCATCGTCCCGCCGATGCCGGACGAGATCGAGAAGGCGATCGGCCTGGCCGAACGCGACCCCGCGATCAAGGTGATCGTGCTGCGCGGCGCCGGACGCGCGTTCTCCGGCGGCTACGACTTCGGCGGCGGTTTCACGCACTGGGGCGAGGCGATGAACACCGACGGCCGCTGGGATCCGGGCAAAGACTTCGCGATGGTCAGTGCCCGCGAAACCGGGCCCACACAGAAGTTCATGGCGATCTGGCGGGCATCCAAGCCGGTGATTGCCCAGGTGCACGGGTGGTGTGTGGGCGGCGCGAGCGACTACGCGTTATGCGCCGACATCGTGATCGCCAGCGACGACGCCGTGATCGGCACCCCCTACGCCCGGATGTGGGGTGCCTACCTCACCGGCATGTGGCTGTACCGGCTGAGCCTCGCAAAGGTCAAGTGGCACTCGCTGACCGGTGAGCCGTTGACCGGAAAGGAAGCCGCCGCAGTCGAACTCATCAACGAGTCGGTCCCGTTCGACAACCTCGAGGCACGCGTCAGGGAGGTCGCGCACAAACTCGCCACCATCCCGTTGTCGCAACTGCAGGCGCAGAAGCTGATCGTCAATCAGGCATACGAGAACATGGGCTTGGCCTCCACCCAGACCCTCGGCGGCATCCTCGACGGGTTGATGCGCAACACCCCCGATGCGCTGTCGTTCATCGAAACAGCTGCGGCACAGGGGGTTCGGGCTGCCGTCGAGCAGCGCGACGGACCGTGGGGCGACTACAGCCAGGCGCCGCCGGACAAGCGGCCCGACCCGTCACACGTCATCGAGCCGTGAGCGCAGGTCGAACAGCGCTTCGAGGTCGCTGATCGCGCGCAATGTGTCGTTGAGGTGGGTGCACGTGCTGGTGCCGACGAACTCGCCCCGGACGCGGTCGCGAACCTCGACGAGCCTCATCCCCCGCACCCGTTGCGCACTTCCGATCGCGCCGGGGCACTCCTGCCACGGCAGCACACGGACGTCCGCGTTGATCGACGTGACGGTCCGCGTCGCCGCATCCACCGCACCGGCGAGCGTGTACTCGTGCACGATCGTCTCGACGCCGTCACCGTCGACGTGGGAGTCGCGGAAATGGGCGTCGAAGCGGGCCGAACCCTCGTCCGGCGGCAGCAGGTCAAGCCGCCGCAACCGCCGCATACCGTGTGCGCGTAGGGGTTCCACGGGGTGCAGGCCGTCGACGTCGATCGGCGGGGCATGCGGCCCGTGCACCGAGGGGATCGTTTCGAGGCGCCGCGCGTAGTTCACCAGCGACGCGTCGGGCGCGAAGCCGGCGCAGATACCCGCCATGCGGTCGGCGGTACCGGGCGGCAGTTTCTCCTCGGTCCCCGCGACGATCGACGCGTGCTGCAGCGCATAGCCGGAAACCAGCGCCGCCCCGACCCAGTCGTCGAGCAGCAGGTGCAACAGGGTGGATCGCCGGACGTCATCGGCGAACAGTTTGCCGACAGCGGAGCGGAATCCGGGCCCCACGCGTTTGCCGATCAGCCGACCCACCCGCTCGTCGTCCGGAGTGGACGCGATCTCGTCGATCACCCGGTCGGCCAGATGGGCGCGCAGGGCGATCTCGCCGAGGACGCCTACCCCGCCAGCCCGCACCACGACGTCGCGTGCCCGCAGGTCGACAGAGGAATCGGCGCCGTCGGGGTGGGTGTCGACGGTGCTCGTGCGCCGCAGCGCGCCCGCCACCAACGGCGGCCATGCCTCGACGGGCCGCTGTGGGCCCACGATGTCGGTGACGAACGGCATGGATCGACGGTAGCAATACCGAGCTGAGCTAAACGTCGCGTCGGCGTAACCCGCCCAGCACCGCGACCAGCACACCGAACACCACGAGCACCCCACCGGCGGCCAGCGTGAGGTTCAGCCAGTGGTGCATGCTGCCCTCCGCCTGGGCCACCATCACGTCGGCGACCTCCCGGATGTCGCCGGAGAGCCGGTTCAGCGCGGTGTTGACGGAGCGACGCGCCACCTCGACGCCGGCCCATCCGGCCGCACCCACCAGAAGCGCCGAAACACCGAGGGCGGCAAGAGCTCTGCCCCTACTGCGGGCGGCCACCAGTGTCAGAAGCGCGAACACGCCGGTGAGGATGGTCGAGCCGATGCTGATCCACGGACCCCACGTCGACGCCCACCTCAGCTGACCGGGTCGCCAGTCCTCCGAGATCGTGATGGGGATCGGCAGAGATTCGACGGGTGAGACACCGAAATTACCCAGCGTGTTCCGGAACGACTCGTCGGCGAGCATCGGACCGAGGTCGAGCATCCACTGGTCGGTGCCGTCGACGCGCTGCGCCGCGTCGGTGAACATCCAGCGATGCCCGACCTTGGTGGCCAGCGCAAACTGCCCGGGGAATGTGGGGTTGGCCGTGTAGGCCGAGGCCGTCCCGATGATCAGCTCGTAGTCGACGTCGTACCCGGTGTCGTCCATGGCCGTGGACACTTCGGTGGCGAGGATCCTCGCCATCGCGTGATGCAGTTGCGGCTCTTTCGCCGCCGATTCCGCCAACGCCGCGAATCCGCCGTCGTCGACCACGTTGCGCTGCGCCCACATGGTCGGAACGGCAACCGCCAGCAGTGCCGTGGTGATGAGCCACAGGACCACGGTCGTCACCAACCGCACGCGACCCTCCCCTCACCGAAAGTACGGTTCCGGACACGAAACCCGAGTAGACGCGTCAAGAACCGTACCCTCGCCGTGAGCGGGGCGGGTGTCGGCTACTTGGCGGCCCGCTTCGGGGTGATCAGCGCCAGCTTCGTCATCATCGTGTTCATCCGCTTCAGCGCCTTGTGCGAGTTGTTGTAGTAGTTGCCGCCCGCACCGACGTTGGTGCGCGGCGCGACCACGGCCTCCTGGCGGCAGTACTTACGCAACCCCTCGGCCCCACCGAACCGCGCACCGAGGCCCGACGTCTTCCAGCCGCCCATCGGAGCCGTCGTGCACATCAGGTTCGAGATCACGTCGTTGATGTTGACAGCACCGCAATCCAGTTCGACCGCAACGTCTTTGGCCCGCTCGATGTCCTTGGAGAACACCGCCGCACTCAAGCCGTACGGGCTGTCGTTGGCCAATCGGATCGCCTCGTCCACGCTGGCGACCTTCATGATCGGCAGCGTCGGACCGAACGTCTCCTCCGTCATGCAAAGCATCGAATGGTCGACGTCGACGAGCACCGTCGGCGGGTAGAAGCTGCCCTCGCCCTCGGGGCGCTTACCGCCGGTCAACGCCCGCGCGCCCTTGGCGAGCGCGTCGTCGACATGGCGAGCGGCGACCGCGACCTGCGACTCGTCGATCATCGATCCGAAGTCGTAACCGTCGCCGGCGCCCATCTTCAGCTTCTCGACGTCGCGCACCACCGCCGCGACGAACTGGTCGTAGACCGACTCGAGGACGTACACCCGCTCCACCGACACACACGTCTGCCCGGCGTTGAAGAACGCGCCCCACACCGCGGCGTGCGCGGCGAGGTCGATGTCGGCGTCCTCAAGAACGATCATCGGGTCCTTACCGCCGAGCTCGAGGCTGACCGGCGTGAGTCGGCGGGCGGCGCGCTCCATCACCTTCGCGCCCGTGGCGCTCGAGCCGGTGAACTGGATGAAGTCGGCGTTGTCGATCACGGCCTCGGAGACCTCGCGGGCGCCCTGCGCCAGCGCGAGCACCTCCGGCGCACCGGAATCCAACCAGCCGCGCAACAGCAGTTCGGCGGTCAACGGGGTGCGCTCGGAGGGCTTGAGCAGCACCGCGCAACCTGCGGCGAGCGCACCTATGGCGTCCATCAGCGCGTTTGCCACCGGATAGTTCCACGGCGCGATGATCCCGACGACCGGTCGCGGCCGGTAGTGCACCTCGATCTTCTTGATGGACAGGAACGGCAGCGGAGCGGTCCGCTTCTCCGGCGCAAGCGCCTTCTCCATGGTCTTGACGTAGTACGACGCGATCATGATCAGCAACGGCACTTCCTGCGCCGCGTCGACGGCGGACTTGCCCGTCTCCTTGATCAGCAGGGACTCGATTTCCTCGCGGTGCTCGCCGAGCCATACGGCGTAGCGGGCCAGCACCTTCGCGCGGCCCTTGGCGCCGCGGGCCTCCCATTGCCGCTGCGCCTCGCGCAGGCCGGCCGCGATGCGCGGTACGTCGGCGGGGTCGGTCCAGCGCACGGTGCCCGCGACGGCGCCGGTCGCGGGGTTGCGGATGGTGCTGGTGTCGGGCAGCTCAACGTCGGACGTCGCAGTCATGACTCCATGCTAACCGTCGCGTGTGACGCAGATCGCACCGGGGTTGACACGTGTCAAGTTTGTGCGGCGGACTTCTTCAGCATCCGGTCGAGGACCTGCAGGCTGTCGGAGATGGGCTCGCCAGGCAGCGGAGTGCCGTGCGAGGCGCCGATCAGCACGCCGACGATCGCGCCCGCGAGCACCCGACGTTCGAGCGGGTCGGTCGGCGCCCCCGGCCGCTGCGTCAGCGCGTCGGTGATCAGGCCGATCAGGCGGACGTATTCGCCGTAGATCAGGCCGGCCGCCTCGGGCACGGAGTACATCAGCCGCTGGCCGATGACCGCCTCTTCGCGCTGCTCCTCGGTCAGCGAAGCGAACGTCGTCGCGACGGCGTGCCGGTACGCCTCTATGACCGCCATGTCCTTCGGCGCCGCGACGAAGGCGTCGATGATCGGCGGGATGTGGTCGTCGGAGAGCAGCAGCGCCTCTTTGGTCGGAAAGTAGCGGGAGAAGGTGCGCGGTGAGACGTCGGCGGCGGCGGAGATCTGTTCGACGGTGGTGGCCTGGTAGCCCTGCTCCTGGATCAGGCGGAACGCCTCGCGCCGGATCGTCGCGCGCGTTCGGAGCTTCTTTCGCTCGCGCAAACCGGGAGGCTTGTCGGGCTTCGTCATCCACCGATTGTCGCAGAATGCGAGTTAGCTGAGCCGGCCGACGGATCGTGCCATCGGTCTCGCCGGGCGAGAACGGCCGCGACGCACACGACCGCCGAGCCGAGCAGGACACCTCCGACCACGTCGGTGAAGTAGTGGAACGTGACGCCCACGCCGAGCATCGCCAGCGCCACGGCGACGACGGCGCTGACGACCGCCCACGACGCCGCACCCGCGGCGATGACGGCCAACCCGATCACGATGGTCGTCGCGGTGAGATGCCCGCTGGGATAGGCGAGCCCGCCGCCCTTGTCCCGGTCGAAGACCGGTTTGAGAAACCGAACGATTGTGATGCCGACGATGGGAGCGACCACGGTCATCGACGCCAGCCACCAGCGACGCTGCAGACAGGCGACCGCCAACAACACCAGCGCGACGGCGAGGAGCAGTCGGGGGTCGGCGATCACCGTCAGCCGTCGCAGGGGGCTGTGTCTGAAGCGTTGAAACCAGTCGTCAACGGGCGTCGAGGATTTGCCGACCAGCCAACCGAGCAGCAGCATCGCCGTCGCAGCGAACGCCGGCCACCACCGGATCACGTGATGCCGCGGACGTAGGCCGCCTGGCCGAGATGTTGGGCGCCGTCGTCGAAGATGCTCACCAGACGCATGGCGGCGGTCACCGGCGGATCCCAGTTCTCGTCGATGACGCGGCTCAGCTCGTCGGGGGTGACCGAGGCGATGTACTCGAGGGTCGCCTTGTGCACGGCGTGGGCATAGCCGGCGAGCAGATCGGCCGGTGCGCGGACGCGGCCCACCTCCTCGGGGCCGTGGCCGTAGCCCATGTCTTCGCGCGGCAGGTCGAGTCCGAACCGGTCGACCCACCCGTCGCGCAACCAGACCTGGTCAGTCCCGGCGATACCGGCGAGCTGCACGTCCTGCTGGCGGGCGCTGTGCCACACCAGCCACGCGATGCTGTTGGCCGTCGGGGTGGGCCGGAAGAACGCGACCTCGTCGGTCAGCCCGTCGGTGAGGTTCTCCACGTGCTCGATGAGCCGTGTGAACGCGTCGCGCAGAATCTCCCGGACCACCGCCACGTCTGAATCAGCCATGACCTCGACGGTATACGTCAGCCCTGAGGGCGCGCCCCGTGAAAGACGGCCTCGATGTTGTTGCCGTCCGGATCGCGCACGAACGCGCCGTAGTAACCGGCGTGGTACTCCGGCCAGAGCCGCGGCGCATGCAGGGACTCCGCGCCGGCCTCGATCGCGGCGTCGTAGAACGCCTGCACGGCGCCGGTGCCGGCGGCGTGGAAGGCGAAGTGCACCTCGCGGTTGGGGCCCTTCGCGTCGCCGGCATTCATATCCGCGATCCAGAAGTCCGGTTTGCCGTCGCGGCCGTATCCGATGGCGATCTGGAAGTCGAGTTGGCGGGTATAACCGAGCACGCCCAGCACCTTGTCGTAGAACGCCTTCGATCTCGGAAAGTCCGCGCAGTTGATTCCGAAGTGGTCGATCACGGGCACATCGTAGATTCGACGTATGACATACGAACTCGTCATCAGGGGCGGCACCATCGTCGACGGTCTCGGAGGTGAGCCGTTCGTCGGCGATGTCGCGGTGACCGACGGCGTGATCGCCGCGGTGGGCAACGTCGACGGAGCCGGAGCGCGGGAGATCGACGCGACGGGCCTTCTCGTCACCCCGGGGTTCGTGGATCTGCACACCCACTACGACGGGCAGGCGATCTGGTCGGACCGCCTCACGCCGTCGTCGGCGCACGGCGTGACGACCGTCGTGATGGGCAATTGCGGGGTCGGGTTCGCGCCGTGCCGTCCGGAGGACCACGACGTGCTGGTCGACGTGATGGCGGGGGTCGAGGACATCCCCGGGGTGGTGATGGTCGACGGACTGCCGTGGCACTGGGAGACGTTCCCGGAGTTCCTCGACGCGCTCGAGGCGGGTCAGCGCGACATCGACGTGGCCGCGCTGCTGCCGCACTCGCCGCTGCGGGTGTACGTGATGGGCCAACGCGGCGTCGACCGCGAACCGGCCACCGCCGAAGACCTTGCGATGATGCGCAAACTCGCCGCCGAGGCGGTGCAAGCGGGTGCACTCGGCTTCGCCTCCTCGCGGTTCACCTTGCACAAGACCGAGAGCGGCCTGCCGATTCCGAGTTACGACGCCGACCGCGCCGAGATCGAGGCGATCGCCCGCGGTGTCGACGACGCCGGCGGCGGCCTGATCCAGTTCGTGCCCGACCTGGTGGCCGGCGACTACGAGCCCGTGCTGCGAACGGTATTCGAGGTCGCGGCCGACGTCGGCCTGCCCGTGACGTTCACGTTGGCGATCGGCAACGCCGGCGACCCGTTCTTCCTCGACGCGCTGACGATGGTCGAGAAGGCCAACATCGACGGCGGCGACATCACCGCACAGATCTTCCCCCGACCCATCGGGTTGGTGCTCGGCCTCGAACTATCGGGCAACCCGTTCGTGATGTACCCCAGTTATCAGGAGTTGGCGTCACTGCCGCTGGCCGAACGCGTCGTCGAGATGCGCAAACCCGAAGTGCGCGAACGGATCCTGTCCGACCAACCCGCGGGCGAGGGACATCCGCTGATGTTCGCGGCGCAGGCGTTCGAGTGGATGTTCCCGCTCGGCGACCCGCCGAACTACGAGCCGCCGCGCTCGGAGAGCATCGCGAGCCGGGCCCGGGCCCGCGGCGTCAGCCCACTCGAAGAGGCCTATGACCGGCTGCTCGACGACGACGGCCACGCCATCCTGTTGGTGACGCTGGCGAACTTCCGCGACGGCAGCCTCGACACGGTCGCGGACCTGATTCGTCGCGAGGACGTCGTGCTGGGTCTCGGCGACGGCGGTGCCCATTACGGAATGATCTGCGACGCAAGCTTTCCCACGTACATGCTGACGCACTGGTCGCGCGATCGCGCGTCGGGTCGACTGTCGGTGGCCGAGGCGGTGCGCGAGCTGACCTCGGTGCCCGCCCGCGTGGCCGGCCTGGCCGACCGCGGGCGCATCGCCGTCGGCTACAAGGCCGACCTCAACGTCATCGACCACGATGCGATGCGCCTGCACCGCCCGGTGATCACCTACGACCTCCCCGCGGGCGGCCGCCGCCTGGACCAGAGCGCGGAGGGATACGTCGCAACGGTCGTGTCCGGCGAGATCATCGCCGAGAACGGCACACCCACCGCCGCGCGTCCCGGCAAGTTGATCCGCGGGCGTCGGCCGGCGCCCACTGCATGAGTCGCGTTGCGCCGCTTGGTCCCCCGTGGAGCGAGGAGGATGCCGCGGGCATCAGTGCGTGGGGGCATCCCGACCGCACCTATGAGCCGCTGATGCTGGTGCGCTGCCTGCAACGGCACCCGGATCTCGCTGCGCGGCTCCGCAAGATGGGCGAGTCGCTCTACGTCGACGCCAGGCTGCCGGCCCGGTTGCGCACGATCGCGATCCTGCGGATCTGCGCGCTGTTGCGGTGCGAATACGAATGGGGTGGCCAGGCCGCGTTCTGGGGACCCATCGCCGGCGTGAGCGAAGGCGAGTGCGACGCACTGGTTCTCGACGACGATCCGGGCTTCAGCGACTTCGAGCGGGTGCTGATCGCGGCGGTCGACGAGATCGAGCGAACCGGCACGTGGTCGGATCGCACCTGGGATGCATTGGGCGACAAGCTCGATGACGAACAGCGAATGGAGTTGCTGGTCGCGGTCGGCTGGTATCGCACGATCTGCACGCTGTGCAACGGTATGACCCTGCCGGTCGAGGGCTGGATGCGGCGCTGGCCGACGTCAGACGGCTGAGCGGTCGCGGCGCAGCCCAGGGTGCTGGCGACTGAGCGTCCTCAGCAGCAGCTGGCGCGGAAGTGCTTGCAGCAGACGGGTGCTCAAAACGTTCTGACGCCCGGCGATCACGATCCCGCGGTCGCGCTCGAGCGCGTCGACGCCGATCCTGGCCACCTCGCGCGACGGTATCCACATGAACTTCGGGAACGCCGCGGCGAACTTGCGTTCGTCCATCCCCGCGGCCTGCAGGAACTCGGTGCGCACCGGCCCCGGTGCGAGCATCGCGACCGTGACACCGGTGCCCGCCAGCTCGCCCGCACTCCCTCGGTATACGTCTTGACGAACGCCTTGGTCCCCGCGTAGCCCGCTTGCCCGGGGAACCCGTGAAAGCCGGCGGTGGACCCGACGTTGAGGATCGCGCCGCGACCGCGGGTCACCATCTGTTGGACCGCGCGGGTGGTGAGGTCGATGACGGCTTCGACGTTGACGCGCACCTGCGCGATCTCGTCGGCGACGGGCGATTTCGTCACCGAGCCGATCGTGCCGATCCCGGCGTTGTTGATGAGGATGTCGACGGTGAGGCCGCGGGCGGCGATCCGATCGAACAGCTGCGCGCGGGCTTCGGGGTCGGCGACGTCGCACGCGATGGTCTCGGTCCGGACCGCGTCGCCGAGTTCGGCGGCGAGGTCGCGCAGCCGGTCTTCGCGGCGGGCGACGAGGGTGACGCCGTGGCCGCGCGCGGCGAGTTCGCGGGCGATGTCGGCGCCGATTCCCGAGGAGGCCCCGGTGACAACGGCGGTGGTGGTGGGCGACGGCGGCGGCAAAGGCATACAAGAACCTAACGCGGGGCCTCGCCGACGTATTCTCGGGCCATGAGCGTGAAGGTGGACCTCGACCGGTTGGCCGATGTGCTGGCCGACTTCGGCTTCGCCTATCTGATCACGGTCGGTGACGACTACCGCGCGCACACCGTCGCCGTCGACCCCGTGTTCGGCGAGGGCAGGCTCGACGTCGGCACCGTCGGCAGGCACACCCGCGAGAACACCGCCCGCCACGACGACGTCACGATCGTCTGGCCACCGACGGAGCCCGGCGGCTACTCGTTGATCGTCGACGGCCGCGCGCACCAGGCCGACGAGTCGCTGTCGATCGAGCCCATCAAGGCCGTGCTGCACCGCAAGGCCACCCCGGAGTCGCCGTCGACGAGCCCTGACTGCCTGCACGACTGCGTGCCGCTGAAGAAGTGACCCCCGCCGAGTGTGGGCTCGTGTCACGCGTCCGCGTTAAAGGCGCGTGGGTAACCCACGTTCAAACGGAAGAGGCCCGGCCCCCTTGTGGGGAGCCGGGCCTTTCCGTGATGACCAGGACTTAGAAGTCCATGCCGCCCATGCCGCCGGTCGGGTCGGCCGGACCAGCGGCCGCCTTCTCCGGCTTGTCGGCAACGACAGCCTCGGTGGTCAGGAACAGCGCCGCGATGGACGCCGCGTTCTGCAGCGCCGAACGCGTCACCTTGACCGGGTCGGCGACGCCGGCCTTGAGCAGGTCCTCGTACTCGCCGGTCGCGGCGTTGAGGCCGACGCCCTTCTCCGAGTTGCGGACCTTCTCGGCCACCACGCCGGGCTCCAGGCCGCCGTTGAGGGCGATCTGCTTCAGCGGGGCCTCGAGCGCCACGCGAACGATGTTCGCGCCGGTGGCCTCGTCACCCTCGAGCTTCAGATCCTCCAGCGCCGGTGAGGCCTGCAGCAAGGCCACGCCGCCACCGGCGACGATGCCCTCCTCGACGGCCGCCTTGGCGTTGCGGACGGCGTCCTCGATGCGGTGCTTGCGCTCCTTGAGCTCGACCTCGGTGGCAGCGCCGGCCTTGATCACCGCAACACCGCCGGCCAGCTTGGCCAGGCGCTCCTGCAGCTTCTCGCGGTCGTAGTCGCTGTCGCTGTTCTCGATCTCCGCGCGGATCTGGGCCACCCGGCCGGCGATGGCGTCGGAGTCACCGGCGCCCTCGACGATGGTGGTCTCGTCCTTGGTGACGACGACCTTGCGGGCCTTGCCCAGCAGCGAGACGTCGGCGGTCTCGAGCGACAGGCCGACCTCTTCGCTGATGACCTGGCCACCGGTGAGAATGGCCATGTCCTGCAGCATCGCCTTGCGGCGGTCACCGAAGCCCGGGGCCTTGACGGCGACGGACTTGAAGGTGCCGCGGATCTTGTTGACGACCAGGGTGGACAGCGCCTCGCCCTCGACGTCCTCGGCGATGATCAGCAGCGGCTTGCCGGACTGGATGACCTTCTCCAGCAGCGGGAGCAGATCCTTGACGGTCGACACCTTCGACGACACGAGCAGGATGTACGGATCCTCGAGGACCGCTTCCTGACGCTCGGCGTCGGTGACGAAGTAACCCGAGATGTAGCCCTTGTCGAAGCGCATGCCCTCGGTGAGCTCCAGCTGCAGGCCGAAGGTCTGAGCCTCCTCGACGGTGATGACACCCTCGTTGCCGACCTTGTCCATGGCCTCGGCGATCAGCTCGCCGATCTGGGTGTCACCGGCCGAGATCGCGGCGGTAGCGGCGATCTGATCCTTGGTCTCGACCTCCTTGGCCGACTTCAGGAGCGTCTCGGTGATCTTCTCGACGGCCTTCTCGATGCCGCGCTTGAGGCCGAGCGGGTTGGCGCCGGCCGCAACGTTGCGCAGACCCTCGCGCACGAGCGCCTGGGCCAGCACGGTGGCGGTGGTGGTGCCGTCGCCCGCGACGTCGTCGGTCTTCTTGGCGACTTCCTTGACCAGCTCAGCGCCGATCTTCTCGTACGGGTCCTCCAGCTCGATCTCCTTGGCGATGGACACACCATCGTTGGTGATCGTGGGGGCGCCCCACTTCTTCTCCAGGACGACGTTGCGACCCTTGGGGCCCAGCGTCACCTTTACCGCGTCGGCGAGGCTGTTCAGGCCCCGCTCGAGGCCGCGGCGGGCCTCTTCGTCATACGCAATTGTCTTGGCCATTGCGAAGTGTTCCTCCGGGAGTGGGTAGTGCACGTCAAGAGCGACCGCTTGCGGGTCGCTCCATCGAAGCTGCGGTCGGGCGCAGTGCCCGCGACGGACGGCTCGGGTGTGCTCCGCAGATGCGGCCCGTGGCCTCACCGTCCCGACCTAGCACTCGCCGGTCGCGAGTGCCAACTGCATTTCTAGCACTCGACCGGCGAGTGCAAGATCGTTCAGGCCGCTCGTAGGCCGTCCAGCACCACCTCGGTCAGCCGCGCGGCATCCGCGGGGCTGGCGTCCTGCATCGCGAAGCAGCCGGCGAGGATCGCCTTCACGTCGCGCACACTGAGATCCCTGCGGACGGTACCCGCATCCTGGGCCGCCCTCAGCAGCCCGCCGAGGAAGTCGAGGAAGGCCTCCTCGGTCTCCGGGATCGCCGCCTCGACGTCGATACCCTCGCCGGCCAGCGCGTCCTTCAGGCCGCGATCGGTCGCTCCCCACTGCAAGACCAGCGACCGCAGCAACACGAACAGTGCCTCTCCGGGCGGTACGCCCTCGGTCAGGGCCCGTCCCTCCGCGACGAGGCTGT
>NZ_LZJE01000330.1:0-569 GCF_001666865.1 Mycobacterium sp. E136 | reverse complement strand
TCGATCTGCTTCCGCGACGGCGATGAGGTCGAGTTCGGCAGCCGCAACGAACGCCCGCTGACCCGCTACTTCCCCGAACTGGTCGAGGCCGCGAGGACGGAGCTACCCGGACGCTGCGTCATCGACGGCGAGATCGTCGTCGCCGCCGGCCATGGCCTCGACTTCGAGGCCCTGCAACAACGCATCCACCCCGCCGACTCGCGGGTCCGGATGCTGGCCGAGAAGACACCCGCGGCCTTCATCGCGTTCGATCTGCTCGCGCGAGACGACATCGATTACACCCAAAGGCCTTTCGAGGAACGCCGCAACGCACTCGTCGACGCGCTTTCGGGCGCGGGCACGAAATTCCAGGTCACCCCGGTGACGACCGACCTCGCGACGGCACACCGGTGGTTCGACGAGTTCGAGGGCGCGGGCCTCGACGGCGTGATCGCAAAACCTTTGGACCTGACCTATCAGCCGGACAGGCGCGTGATGTTCAAGATCAAGCACGCCCGCGACGCCGACTGCGTGGCGATGGGTTATCGCATCCACAAGAGCGGCGAAGGCATCGGGTCGATCCTGCTCGG
>NZ_LZJE01000329.1:0-1060 GCF_001666865.1 Mycobacterium sp. E136 | reverse complement strand
CAAGACCGATGCCCGCGATGCCGCGCATCTGACCCGGTTACTGCGTCTGGGCGAGATCACCGCGGTCACCGTGCCCGAGGCCGACGTGGAGGCGGTGCGCGATCTGGTGCGTGCGCGTGAAGACGCGCGCGCTGATCTGATGCGGGTCCGGCATCGATTGTCCAAACTACTGCTGCGCCAGGGCCGGGTGTACTGCGGTGGGCAGGCATGGAACGGGGTGCACGAAACCTGGCTTCGTCGACAACGATTCGACGATTCCCACACCATGGCGGCATTCGACCATCACTTCGACGCCGTCTTGACTGCCACCGCCGCCAGAGATCGTCTCGACCAGCAGATCGTCACCGTGGCAGCCTCGCCGCGCTGGGCTGACCCGGTCAATCGATTGGGGTGTCTACGGGGGATTTCGGCGCTGACCGGGCTGGCGTTGAGCGTCGAGATCGGTGACTGGACCCGGTTCACTGGCGCCTCGATCGGCGCCTACGTCGGCTTGGTCCCCACCGAGTACTCCTCGGGTGCATCCCGGGTGCAGGGCTCGATCACCAAAGCCGGCAACGCCCATGTGCGGCGATTGTTGATCGAGGCGGCGTGGCATCACCGGGCGACCTACCGCAATCCTGGACCGACGATGCGGGCACGCTGGGCCAGGGTCGACCCGGCGCTCAAGGATCGCGGGCATGCCGGAAACCGGCGCCTGCACCAGCAGTGGTGCCGGTTCAACGAACGTAAGAAACACCACGTGGTGGCCAACGTCGCGGTGGCCCGTGAACTGGCCGGCTGGTGCTGGTCACTGGCCACACTGAACTAACAACCGCCACCGAACTTGATCGGAGTCAGCCGGTCGACGGCGAGGTAGGCGAACTGGACCTGCGTTACAGCTATGAGCCACAACAGCACTCCCCGAAGTACTGGTGTGACGCCCGTCCCTAGAGAGCAGCCACCGTTCGCGCCGAACCATCGTCTTGCGGTACCCAACCCGCGCATATCAGTCTGACACCACCGTCGTTGACCAACGACCGCCGCGACACCGACTAACCCCGATCAAACGAAAGCCGCCCCG
>NZ_LZJE01000328.1:0-3484 GCF_001666865.1 Mycobacterium sp. E136 | reverse complement strand
CGACGTCTTCGCCGAGGTCCGTCGTCTGCCCGTCACGCGAGGCCGCGTGATACCGGCCGGAGTCGGCGGGTTCGCCGGCCTCCACCCAGGCCATCACGTCCCCGATCGGGGCGCCGGGAGCCGGCGGAGCGGCCGGCTTGGGTTTCGTCGTGGACGTCGTCGGCGAACTCGCCGACGGGGACGGCGGAATCGGTTCGATCCGTTCAGCCTGTCCGCCCGTCGTCGTCGAACACCCCGCTACCAGCACAGACGCGATCAGCACAGCCATTCGCATACGGGCCAGGCTAGCGGGCCGACACGCAATCCCTGGCCAGGCGCGGCGCGAGTCCATTGCTAACGTCGGGTGATGCACGAACACACCGTCCGCGCGACCATCGCCTCGGGCACGATCGAGGGCTTCACCCGCGACGGCGTGCACCGCTGGCGTGGGGTTCCCTATGCGCGCCCGCCGGTGGGCCCGCTGCGGCTGCGCGCGCCCCAGCCGGTACAGCCGTGGCGCGGCGTCCGGTACTGCCACGGATACGGCAACTGTGCGCCTCAGCAACGCATGTACACGATGCTGGCGCCGGGCAAGTACCAACCGATGAGCGAGGACTGCCTGACGCTCAACGTGGTGAGCCCGAAGAAGCGGTTCGACTCCGCGCTGCCGGTCATGGTCTTCATCCACGGCGGCGGCTACTTCATGGGAACGTCAGCCACGCCGATCTACGACGGCGCGGCACTGGCCCGCAAGGGGTGTGTGTACGTCTCGGTCAACTACCGCCTCGGCGCGCTCGGCTGTCTCGACCTGTCGTCGTTGTCCAACGGGACCTTCACCATCGACGACAATCTGTACCTGCGCGACCTGGTGACAGCACTGCGCTGGGTGCGCGACAACATCGCGGTGTTCGGCGGCGACCCCGACAACGTGACGATTTTCGGTGAGAGCGCCGGAGCCCACGCCGTGGCCACGCTGCTGGCGGTGCCGGCCGCCAAAGGCCTGTTCGCCAAGGCGATTTCGGAGAGTCCCGCGGCCGGTATGGTGCGCACGCCGGAGGTGGCCGAGCAGTACGCGACGAGGTTCGCCGAGATGCTGGGCGCGGGGGAGGGCAACGGCGCCGACGCGGTGATGGCGGCTCGGCCGGCCGAGCTGGTCACCGCGTTCGAACGGCTCATCAAGCAGGGGCAGCGCGAGATGCTCGGCGCCTTTGCGGCCGGGCCGACGGGCGGAACCGATTACCTGCCACTGGATCCGGTGGAGGCGATGCGCAGCGGCAAGGCGCACCGGGTCCCGCTCATCGTCGGGACCAACGCCGAGGAGGCCAACCTCTTCGGCCGTTTCCTCAAGCTGCTGCCGATGTCCGAACCGATGATCGAGCGGCTGCTCGCCGAGGCGGAACCCGAAGAGCGGGAACGCATCACCGCGGCGTATCCCGGTTACCCCGACCAGAAGGCATGCGTCCAGTTCGGCGGCGATTTCGCATTCGGCTCGGCCGCCTGGCAGATCGCCGAGGCGCACAGCCGCCACGCTCCGACCCACCTGTATCGCTACGACTACGCACCGCGCTCGTTGCGGTTGGCGGGACTGGGCGCCACACACGCCACCGAACTGCTGGCGGTCTTCGACGTGTACCGCAGCCGGTTCGGGCGCCTGCTCACAGCGGTCGGGGACCGGCGAAAGGCCCTGCGTGTCAGCGATGACATCCAGCGCCGCTGGCGCGAATTCGCCCGTACCGGCGTCCCCGGCGACGACTGGCCCGCCTACACCAGCGCCGACCGTGCCGTGCGAGTCTTCGATCACCGCCCGCGAATCGAGTTCGACCCGCACGCCGCCCGCAGGGAGGCGTGGGAGGGCTTCTCGCTGGTCTCGCGATAACGGTGGCGCCGCCACCCGAACAGGTCACATGGAGGTGACAAGTGCCCACCATCAACGTCGTGGAGCGCCCCGCAGAACTGAGCGCCGAGTGGCTGACGTCAACGGTCGGCTCACCGGTCGCGGACTTCTCGTACGAGCGCATCGGCACGGGGCAGATGAGCGAGTGCTACCGCGTCGCGCTGACGTACGCGGCTGAGGGCTCCGGTCCCGCGACGGTCGTGCTCAAGGTGGCCGCCAGCGATCCGGTGAGCAGGCAGACCGGGCTGGCGCTGGGCCTCTACGAGCGCGAGGTGCGGTTCTACACCGACATCGCGCCGCGGATCGGGGGACCGGTGGCGCCGTGCTTCTCCTCGGGGTTCAATCCCGAGACCGGTGCCTTTCATCTTCTGCTCGGCGACGCCGGACCCGCGATCGTCGGCGACGAAATCCGCGGCGCCTCAGCCGAACAGGCCATGCTGGCGCTGTCCGAGCTGGGCCGGCTGCACGGACCGCTGCTCGGCGATCCCGCGGCCGCCAGCGCCGAGTGGCTCAACCGTGAGGCGCCGGTCAACCAGGCGTTGATCGCCGGGCTGTATGCGGGGTTCGCCGAACGCTATGCCGACAGGATCGCGCCTGCGCACCGTGAGGTGTGCGAGCGGCTGATCGACGCATTCGACGCCTACATCGCCGCCGAGTCCGCACCCGACCGGGTCAAAGGACTGGTGCACGGCGACTACCGCCTGGACAACATGCTGTTCGGACAACCCGGCGCCGACCGCCCGCTGACCGTGGTCGATTGGCAGACGGTCACCTGGGGACCGGCGATGACCGACGTCGCGTACTTTCTCGGCTGCGCGCTGCCCGTCGAGGTACGTCGCGAGCACTACGAGGCGCTGCTGTCCGCCTACCACTCGGCGCTCGGTCCCGACGCCCCGATCACCATCGACGATGTCCGAGACGGGGTGCGCAGACAGACGTTCGGCGGGGTGATGATGGCGATCATCTCGTCGATGCTCGTGGAGCGCACCGAGCGCGGCGACGAGATGTTCATGACGATGCTGCACCGCCACTGCGAGCATGTGCTCGACGTCGATGCGCTGGCCACCCTGCCGGAACCCGTTACGCCCGAACCCCTTACGCCGACTGCCGACGACGAAGGCGACCATCCGCCCGGTGACGAACCGCTGTGGAACGAGAGCTGGTACTACGACTTCGTCGACCTCGAGCAGGAGATCGGCGGATGGGTGCGTCTCGGCCTGTACCCGAACCTGGACAAATCGTGGATCAACGGCCTGGTGTGCGGGCCGGGCATCCCGACCTACGCACTGCTCGATTTCGAAGGCACCGGCGACATCGAGTTGATCCTCACGGCCACCGAACCGCTCAAGACCTATCGCGTCACGATGCGGGGCCGCGGTGAGGTGTACGACGATCCGGCGGCGCTGCTGCGTAACGAATCCGGGCGGCCCGTCGACGTGTCGATGGAACTCGAGTACACGACCGCGGGCGCGCCGTATCTGTACCGGATCACGCCGCGTTACGAGATCCCGTGCACGGTGTCGGGCACCGTGTCCGTCGACGGCCGCGAGTTCACGTTCACCGACGTCCCGGGCCAGCGTGACCACTCCTGGGGTGTGCGCGACTGGTGGG
>NZ_LZJE01000327.1:0-6203 GCF_001666865.1 Mycobacterium sp. E136 | reverse complement strand
ACCCCGGACGCCTAAGCTGGCCGCGTGAACCAGCACGCGTTCGACATCGAGGAACGCCGCGCGGTCTACCGGGTGATTGCCGAGCGCCGCGACATGCGCCGATTCGTTTCCGGTGCGGTGGTGCCCGAGGACGTGCTGGCCCGGCTGCTGCAGGCCGCACACGCCGCGCCGAGTGTCGGACTGATGCAGCCCTGGCGATTCATCCGGATCACCGACGGTGAGTTGCGGCGACGCATCCACGATCTCGTCGACGACGAACGCGTACGCACCGCCGCGGCACTGGGGCCACGCGGCGAGGAGTTCCTGGCGCTCAAGGTCGAAGGAATCTCCGAATGCGCCGAACTTCTCGTCGTCGCGCTCGGCGACGGTCGCCAGCGGCATGTGTTCGGACGCCGCACACTGCCGCACATGGACCTGGCGTCGGTCTCGTGCGCGATCCAGAACCTCTGGCTCGCCGCGCGTGCCGAGGGCCTGGGCATGGGGTGGGTGTCGATCTTCGAACCCGGAAGGCTCGCGGAATTGCTACACATGCCGGACGGGGCCGAGCCCGTTGCGATTCTGTGCCTCGGCCCGGTGCCTGACTTCCCGGATCGCCCCCAGCTGGAGATCGACGAATGGACGATCGGTCGGCCACTGACCGAATTCGTCGCCGAAAACCGTTGGCCCGACACCACTTCAGCGGGACTGCCATCGTGAGAACCATCGACGTGAATGCCGACCTCGGCGAGGGTTTCGGGGTGTGGCGCCTGGGCGATGACGAGGCCATGCTCGACATCGTGACGAGCGCCAACGTCGCGTGCGGCTTCCACGCAGGCGACCCGGCGCTGCTGTTGCGGACGTGCCGGGCGGCCGCCGAACGTGATGTGCGGATCGGCGCGCAGGTGAGCTATCGCGACCTCGCAGGCTTCGGAAGGCGGTTCATCGACGCGACGCCAGAGGATCTCAAGGCCGACGTCATCTACCAGATCGGCGCGCTACAGGCGATGGCCCGCGCGGCCGGGACCGAGGTCAGATACGTCAAACCACATGGGGCGCTGTACTTCGCGATCGTGACCAACACCGATCAGGCCCGCGCCGTCGCCGAAGCCGTGCACGCCGTGGATCCCGGCCTTCCCGTGCTCGGGCTGGCGGGATCGGCGTTCTTCCGCGAGGCCGAAGAGCGCGGATTGCGCATCGTGCCGGAGGCGTTCGCCGACCGCGCGTATCGGCCGGATGGCCGGTTGGTGGACCGCCGTCAGCGCGGCGCCGTCCTGCACGACACCGACGTGATCGCCGACCGGATCGCGTCGATGGTGTTGGCGGGCCGGGTCGACGCGGTCGACGGATCGACCATCCCGATCACCGTCGATTCGATTTGTGTGCACGGTGATTCGCCGGGCGCCGTGCAGATCGCCACGGTGGTGCGGGACCGCCTGCAGGATGAGGGCGTCGACATCAAGCCTTTTACGTGAGCAAGGCGCAGTCCGCGCATTTTGCGCCGTCGGCGATCCGGTAGTACAGGCAGCAGCTGTTGCGGCGAAAAGCCAAGTTGTGCTTGACAATCCCGGTACCGGCCAGCCTGCCGGTCTGCAGCAACTGCCGCGCCAGGCGCGTCGCCTCGTCGCGAAGTTCGGGCCGCACCGAGTACAGCGCTCGGGTCGCGGCCACCAACGCCGACGCGGCGTTGCCGTACAACAGTCCGGTCGCGACCTTGACCCGCAGCCCTTCGGCCAACACCTCGAGGTGGTCCTGCACCACGATGCGATACAGCGACTCGGCCGGATTCGCCGGCAGCGAGTTACCCTCGGGCACAGGCAGTCTCAGCTCGGCGCCGTCGCCGGCCCGCTGCAGTCCCGTGAGGTCGGGCACCACTTTGTGCGCGACGGCGCAGGCGAGAACCGGCGACCACAACCGCGACGCGTGGCTCATCTGGACCAGAGACGCGGCGACGCGCCTGTCTCGCGTGCGGTAGCGGGCCGCCGTCGTATCGATGAGGTCCCGATAGCCGTCGGCGTAACAAGCGCTGACCGGCCGCCAACCGGGGCCGGCGGATCCGTGGGAGATGGCGAAGAACCCGCCGTAGCGGGCGATATCGTCCAGTTCGCCGTCGATCCTCACCGGGTCACAAAGTATCGGAGCACAACTTCCCCGCCGTGGCCGCATCTAAGGTTGGCGCTATGCGTTTCAAGCTCGGCCGCCCCGATCTGACGGATTACGAGCGTTACTTCGACGCACCGCCGGCGACAGCCGGCGCCCCAGTCACGGTCACATGGGCGGGCGTCACCACCCTGCACATCGACGACGGCGAATCGGCGATCCTGACCGACGGCTTCTTCTCCCGGCCCAGCCTGCGCCAGGTCGGGCTGCGACGGTTGTCGCCATCGGAGCCACGCATCGACGGGTGCCTCGCCCGCCTGCGAATCGACCGGCTGGAAGCCGTCCTGCCCGTGCACACCCATTACGACCACGCGATGGACAGCGCGGTGGTGGCCGAACGCACCGGTGCGCGCATCGTCGGCGGGCGGTCGGCCGCCCAGGTCGGCCGCGGCCATCGCCTGCCGGAGGACCACCTGGTGGTCGCCCGCCCCGGCGAACCCGTCGCCCTCGGTCCCTACGACGTCACGCTCTTCGAGGGGAATCACTGTCCGCCCGACCGGTTTCCGGGTGTCATCACCAGCCCGATCGTGCCGCCGGTCAAGGTGTCGGCATACCGGTGCGGTGAGGCGTGGTCCACGCTGGTGCACCACCGTCCGTCGGGTCAAAGCCTGCTGATCGTGGGCAGTGCGGGGTTCGCTCCGGGCGCGCTGGCCGGGCAGCGCGCCGACGTCGTGTACCTCGGGGTCGGGCAGCTCGGCTTGCAACCGGAGCGCTACCTGGAGGACTACTGGCGCGAGACCGTACGCACCGTCGGAGCTCGCCGCGTGGTGCTCATCCACTGGGACGACTTCTTCCGTCCGCTGCATGAGCCGCTGCGTGCGCTCCCCTACGCCGCCGACGACCTCGACGTTTCGATGCGGGTGCTGTCGCGCCTGTCCGGCGGCGACGGTGTCGCTCTGCACCTGCCCACGCTGTGGCAGCCCGCCGACCCGTGGAGCTGATTGCGTCCGCGGCCGCGCTGGCGGTCGTGCTGGTCTTCGCGGTGGCCCGCCCGCACAGGTGGCCCGAGGCCGTCGTCGCCGTCCCGGTCGCGGTACTGCTGATCGCGACCGATGTCGTCTCACCGCATGAGGCGGTGCAAGAGGTGGGCCGATTGTTGCCGGTGGTCGGCTTTCTCGCGGTGGTGCTCGTGCTGGCGCGGCTGTGCGCGGACGAAGGGGTGTTCCGCGCGGCGGGCGGGGCGATGGCGCGCGCCGCCGACGGCAGCCAGAGTCGTCTGCTCGCAGGGCTATTCGCGATCGCGGCGGCGACGACCGCGATCTTGAGCCTGGATGCGACGGTGGTGCTGCTGACACCGGTGGTGCTGGCGACCGCCCGGATCCTGTCCGTTCCGGCCAGGCCACACGCCTATGCCACGGCGCACCTGGCCAACAGCGCGTCGCTGCTGTTACCGGTATCGAATCTGACCAATCTTCTGGCGTTCACCGCTGCGGGGGTCTCGTTTCTCGGGTTCGCGGGGCTCATGGCGCTGCCGTGGCTGGCCGTGATCGTCGTCGAATTCGCGCTGCTGCGTTGGCTTTTCCATCATGATCTGTCCGTCACGCCCGAGCCGGTGATGCAGGAGACCGTGCACGTACCGGTGTTCCCGCTCGTCGTGTTGGGGTTGACCCTGGGCGGTTTCGTCGTTGCATCCATGCTCGGATTCTCGCCGGCCTGGGCGGCGCTGGGCGGAGTACTGGTGCTCGGCGGGCGGAGCCTGGCGCGAGGCCATACGACCGTGACCCGTCTCGCCGCCGCCGCGGACGTGCCGTTCCTGGTGTTCGTGCTGTGCCTGGGCGTGGTGGTCGACGCCGTGATGGTCAACGGTCTCGACACCGCGATGCGTGGCCTGCTGCCCGACGGTCAGAGCCTGCTCGCCCTACTGGGCATCGCTGCCGTCGCGGCGGTGCTGTCGAACATTGTGAACAACCTGCCAGCGGTTCTGGTGCTGCTGCCGCTGGTGTCGGCGACCGGGCCGGGCGCGGTGTTGGCGGTGCTGATCGGGGTGAACGTCGGGCCGAACCTGACCTACGTCGGTTCGCTGGCCAACCTGCTGTGGCGCAGTGTTGTGCGCCGCGAGATGACAACAAACGCAACCGAATTCAGTCGGGTCGGGCTGTGCACGGTTCCGGCCACGTTGGTTGTAGCGGTCATCGGCCTGTGGCTGGGACTGCGGGTGTCCGGGCTCTAGCTCCTGCGCTGGCGGGCGATCTCGGCGAGCACGACGCCCGCGGCCACCGACGCGTTCAACGACTCGGTCGGCCCCGCCATCGGAATGGACACCACCGCGTCGCAGGTCTCGCGGACCAGCCGGGAAAGTCCCTTGCCCTCCGAGCCGACCACCACAACCATCGGTCCGGAGCCGTCCAGCTCGTCTACCGTGGTGTCCCCGTCGGCGTCCAACCCGACGATCTGCAGGCCCGCGTCGGCCCAACTCTTCAGCGTGCGAGTCAGGTTCGTGGCCCTGGCCACCGGCAGCCGCGCCGCGGCGCCCGCGCTGGTGCGCCACGCGACCGCTGTCACCGAGGCCGACCGGCGCTGCGGGATGAGGACGCCGTGGCCTCCGAACGCGGCGACCGAGCGCACGATCGCACCGAGGTTGCGGGGATCGGAGATGTTGTCCAGCGCGACCAGTAGGGCCGAGGAGCCGTCCGCGGTCACCGCCGAGAGCAGGTCGTCCGGGTGGGCGTACTGATAGGGCGGAATCTGCAGCGCCACACCCTGATGCAGCCCGTTGGCGGCGATGCGGTCGAGGTCGTGGCGCGGCACCTCGAGAATCGAGATGCCCGCGTCGGCGGCGATCTGCACCGACTCGGTCAGCCGCTCGTCGGCCTCTGCCCCCAGCGCGACGTAGAGCGCCGTCGCGGGCACTTGCGCGCGCAGGCATTCCAGGACGGGATTGCGTCCGAGAACGATCTCGGTGTCGTCGGTCTTCTTGGTCTGCCGGCGCGCCTGAGATTTGGCGGCCTTCGCCGCGCGCTTGGCCGCCGGATGGTTGGGACGCATGTGCGCGGGAGGGGTGGCGCCGCGACCCTCGAGCCCGCGGCGGCGCACACCGCCCGAACCGACCGTCGGCCCCTTCTTGGTGCCCGGTTTGCGGACCGCGCCCCTGCGCTTCGAATTTCCGGCCATCTACTTGGTGTGCCCGTCGAGCAGCGTCCACTGCGGACCGTCGGCGGTGTCGGTGACCTCGATTCCGGCCTCCTTCAGGCGGTCGCGGATCGCGTCGGCCTCGGCCCAGTCGCGTCGCGCACGCGCATCCTCGCGCCGCTCGACCTCCGCCCGCACCAGCACGTCGACAGCGGCCAGCGCCGCCGAGGTCTCATCCTTCGACTCCCAACGCTCGTCGAGCGGATCGGCGCCGAGGATCCCCATCATCGCGCGGATCGACATCGCCTGGGTCAAGGCGGTCTCGTGGTCGCCGGCGTCGAGCGCGCGGTTGCCCTCGGCCCTGGCGGCGTGCACCTCGGCCAGCGCGATCGGCACCGCGAGATCGTCATCAAGGGCCGCAGCGAATTTCGGCGTCCACTCGCCCGGCACGACGGCGCCGACGCGGTGGCGGACGCGATGCAGGAAGTCCTCGATGCCGGTATAGGCCTTCGCGGCGTCCTGCAGCGCCGTCTCGGAGAACTCCAGCATCGACCGGTAGTGCGCGCTGCCGAGGTAGTACCGCAACTCCGCCGCCCGGACACGTTGCAGCACAGCGGGAATCGCGAGCACATTGCCCAGCGACTTGCTCATCTTCTCGCCGCCCATGGTCACCCAGCCGTTGTGCAGCCAGTAGCGGGCGAATGTGTCGCCGACCGCCTCGGCCTGGGCGATCTCGTTCTCGTGGTGCGGGAAAACCAGATCCATACCGCCGGCGTGGATGTCGAACTCCGCGCCGAGATAGGCCTCGCACATCGCGACGCATTCGGTGTGCCAACCCGGCCGCCCGCGACCCCACGGCGTCGGCCACGACGGTTCACCGGGTTTGGCGCCCTTCCACAGGGTGAAGTCGCGCTCGTCGCGCTTGCCCTTGGCGGCGCCCTCGCCCTGATGCACGTCGTCGATCTTGTGGCCGGACAGCTTCCCGTACGCCGGCAGGC
>NZ_LZJE01000326.1:0-19140 GCF_001666865.1 Mycobacterium sp. E136 | reverse complement strand
CCTTCATTCATTCGGCTACGACACGCCGGCACCGCTAATCAGGTCCCGACTCGTACACCACCTTGGTGGACGCAACCAATGCGGAGATACGGGACGTTCGCGTGGAGCGTCAGCTGCTTGCCAGTGCCGCGGCCGCCACGAGAAGACCACCTGCGCCTGTTCCCTTCGAACCGCGACCGGTGGTCGAGGATGCCGGGCAGGATGGTTTGCCAGTGGAGGGAACGCCTGCGCTGTCTGCCGCCGAAGCTTGCGCCTTTTCTAAGCACTTGTGTGTTCGGATTAGGGTGAGTTTCATTGTTCGCAGCCGACGTGTTCAGAGGTGGGGTTATCTAGGGGAGTTCCTTGGCGTACAAGCAATACTCATCGGTATCAGTGGACATCGTCGAAGCACTAATTCCGCCCAGTCGCGGAGCGATCCAAACGGCAACGGAAGAGATGGCAGGGCTACGCGATTGATTGAGCAGCGAATCGTCGCCCTGTGGCGGATGTATGTCAGATTTCTACGCACCGACAAAGAAAGCGTTAGCGTCGCTGAGCGCTCGGTGCGAACGGTCCTACTCGTTGTGCCATTTTTCGCAGTCGTCGCGTGGCTGTACCTCCGTGCCGCATTATGGGGGCCTTTGATCGTTCACTGCACTACTGACGACGGCGTGCGCCATAGATGCGGCCTACCAGACTTTATCCAGATGTACCTGTATCTTTTCGGCATCTGGGAACCAGATATAGCAGCGTTCATACGTCGCCGATTGCAGCCGGGCCACACCTTCATCGACGTCGGCGCCAACATCGGTTGCGTGAGCGCATTGGCTTCTAGGCTGGTCGGTCCTGGCGGCACAGTGGTGGCGATCGAGCCCTCCCCTACTGCCATAGCGGCGCTACAGGAGACCCTTTCGACGAACGAGCTGACAAACATCCGTGTGGTGATGGCCGCCGTATCAGATCACGATGAGGAACTCCCGCTGTTCAAGGGGCCAAGCTACAACACGGGCCTTACCACTACGGTCGCTCACGGCGGCTTTCGGGAAGAGGGCCGAGTCCGCGCGGCACCGCTCGGTGCGCTCGTACACCGCACGGAACTGGCGACTGCGCGTCTGATCAAAATCGACGTAGAGGGCGGCGAGGATCGGGCGCTCGCAGGCATGGTGGAGTCCATTGACATGCTCGCTGCTGACACAGAATTGGTGGTTGAACTTTCACCGAATTGGTGGAGCGACCAGACGTTGAAGCCAATTGATCTATTACGACCCTTCTTGGATCGCGGCTTCCACGTCTATCTGTTGCCAAATGACTACGGGCCGTGGCGGTACCTGTGGCCTGGGGTAATCGACCAGCCACAGCGCGTTCGCGACATGACAATATTGGAACGTAGACCTCACTTCGACATCGTGCTATCACGATGCGACACCGATGCGCTATGACTTCGCGTCCTCCGGGCGGTTGGATTGGCGGCAAGACTCGCCCGTCAACGCTAAGGGAATACGGCGCAATCACCACCACCTACCCACCAGTACTCGCCCAATTCGGCCTATGCGGCAAAATCGGGTGAGGGTGACGGCGTCACGTGGGCGGTCGTGTCCGGTTCTTGCTTTAGAGTTCCCCGGCGTCGATAGCTTTCTTGACCTCCTGTGCGTGGGCCACCTGCTGCGCCGTGTAACCGATAAACAACGCAATTCCGATGACAAGTACGCAGAACCCCGCTAACCACAAGAAGCCGTAGGTGATGCTTTGGTCCAGTGCATGCAGTTGCGCATCGCTCATGAACTTCGCAGGCCCGTTGATCCCGCCTAGAGACAGATTGCGCGAGCTAATCACCGCCTGGATCGCGGCTAGGACTACCGGTCCCCCGAGGGTCGACAGCATCAGCGCAATTGCGGATGTAGGTCCGATGCGGTCCTCCCCGACGCTCGCGATGGCCGAGAGCATAAGCGGGAGGTTCGCCATGCCTATACCGATCGCTCCGACGATCAAAGGCAACGCCAGATTCGGGAAATATGGGGCCCCGGCGTGGAGCGTCATGTGACTTACCATCACCGCGCCTGCCACGAGGACAGCTCCAACGATCACCACCACCCGCGGCGGAAACCGCATCACCAGCCGGGTTGAAGCCCCCATCCCGATACCCACAGCAAAGGCGAACGGAACAAATCCAAGACCTGCGTGCAAAGTGCTGTACTTCAGTACTTGTTGTACATATAAAGCAACGAGGACCGTCAGGCTGAACAGCACCCCACCGGCCAAAAAGATGGTCGCAAAGGTAGCCAGCCGATTCCGGTCGGCGAACAGGTCGAACGGCACGATTGGGCTTTCCGCTCGCCGTTCGACGATGATGAACGCGATAAGGCTGCTGAGTGCCAGCACACCTGAACCGATTGTCGTCGCTGACAACCAACCCTCCTGCGGGCCCGTCGTCAGAGCGAAAACCGCCGCGGCACAGATCAATATGGTCAACGCAGCGCCCATGACATCTAGCTTCATGCGCTTTGTCAGCGTCTCGCGCAAAGTGGTATGTGCCAGCCAGATCACCGCCAACCCGAGCGGTACGTTCATTATGAAGACGATCCGCCACGACACATCGGTGATTGCCCCACCCACCGTCAGGGCCAGTATGCCGCTGATCCCCCCGGTCGCGCCCAATATCGCAGTCGCAGCGTTACGCCCGGGGCCTTTCGGGAATGTCGTCGCTACCAGTGCCAGACACGTCGGTGAAAGGATGCCTGCTGCGACGCCCTGCAGCAGCCGGCCGGCGAGCAGGCTGGACGCATCCCACGCGATTCCGCACACCGCCGAGGCAAATGTGAACAGCGCCGCCGCGACGATGAACGTTCGCTTACGCCCGAAGATGTCGCCGAGGCGGCCACCCAGCAGCATGAGGCCCCCGAAGGTCAATACGTAGGCCATGATGACCCAACCTCGTGCAGCATCGGAGAGGCCGAGCTCGTTCTGGATCTTGGGCAACGCAAAAACCGCGATGGTACCGTCCATCGCCGCTACCAGCCCCATGCCACTGATAACGACGACTGCTGCAATGAAGCGGCGACGCGACATCGACGTCTGGAGGAACCCGCTCGTATCGCCTGGCGTCGCCGGTTCGGAGGCCACCGGATCGCTTTCTTCTAGTGCCCTACCGTCCACGACGTCGCGCCGCCTCATTGCCGACCGTCATAGCGAACTACGCTACAGCAATCATTCTGGGGATTCCGCGGCCTGTGGTGGGCTACGCGGGCTCAGTGAAGTACCACAGTCTTGTTCTTGCTGGCTGCGAGAGCAGGCGCGGGCTGGCTGGGGGTATGAGCTGCCGCTGAGCGCGGCCCGTGCTCGGCTGGTGAAACGTGCTCGGCTAGTGAGATTTAAGCGGTCGCTTCCGGCGATTGGGAGCAGCTCGAGGGCTCGTGGGGTCTCTTCCAATCGAACTCTTCTCGGGTCCGCGGTTGGGCCCTGCCCGCGACATGGAGAGTTCGGGCACGGGAGTATCTACAAACTGGTGCCGTCAGCAAAGTAGGAAGGTTACAGTCCTTTGTGTTCTCTTCAACAGAATGCTGGGTAGAGAAGGACCCTCGCGTTTGCGATGGGGTAAGGCTGGGTTCCGTCGAAGTCCACAGCTGCAACGAGCTAAACGACTGAAGCCACGAATATTGCTGTCGGACGAATTCACGGGTGACCGGTCCGTCAGACATAGATGGAGGCTGTGGCTATGACTGTTATATTCTATGGTCTTGATCTGAGGGAGCGGATGGAACCGCGAACTGAGATGCCATTCTCCGTCAAACCGTCCATCGAGCAAAACGACGAAAGTTTGCAAGCGCGCTCATGAATATTCCCAAGATCGGTCAATGTTGACTTCACTGATGCAGACGCGAATTGCTGTTCTCGCGACAGGTCTGGAAACTTCCGCTTGGCGCCTTGAGGCGCTTAGAGGTATGTCTTGTCCGGAGGTGTGCAATTCCTGTGGGCCTCTTAAGCAGTTGCGGCAGTGTGATGCCCGAACTGCATTGCCGATAAGGCGAGTCGACTCTAGAATTTCGCCCGCGCGCCACGCTTTTCCCTCGAGTTAGGATGATTGGTCGGACTGTGAACACTGTGAAACCGCGAGTTCTTTCTGCCTGGCGAGCTTGCATACAACTTCTTAGCACAAATAAGATTCGTGTTGGCCTCTTCGAGCGCGTGCTCCGTGCCTTACTACTGATTCTGCCCTTCAGCTTGGTGGTATGGCCACTGCAACTCCGGTCTGCGTTGCGAGGACCGGTGCCCGTTTCTGGCATGACCAGAGACGGTATAAAAGTATGCTGCCGGCTACCCGATTTCGTCCAAACTTATATCTATTTGTTTGGCATATGGGAACCAGATCTCGTAGCCTACTTGCGCCGCCGGTTGCAACCTGGCGATACATTGATCGACGTCGGTGCCCACATTGGGTATGTAAGCACACTAGCTAGCAGATTGGTGGGGCCGGACGGAACGGTTGTTGCTATTGAACCCTTTCCCGAAGTACTCGCCTCACTGGAACAGACTTTGTCGAGTAACTGCCTGAGTAACGTTCGGGTGATTGCCGCAGCGGTTTCAGATCGCGAGGATCAAGTCCCGCTATTTGCGGCGCGCGGAAATAGCGGATTGACCACGACGGTTGCGAGGCGCGGATTCCGCGAGGAGTATTTGGTTCGCGCGGCACCCTTGGCATCGCTCGTAACCCGAGAGGAATTGGAGACGGCACGGGTAATCAAAATTGACGTTGAAGGCGCTGAGGACCGCGTGCTCGCTAGTCTGATAGAAGATATCGACACACTCGACGTCGATGTCGATTTGATAGTTGAACTCTCGCCAACTTGGTGGAGCGAGTCAAACCTTCGGCCCATCGATGTTCTGCGGCCTTTCTTCAACCGTGGATTCCACCTCTACGAGCTGCCAAACGACTACGCACCGTGGCGCTACCTTTGGCCGAACGATGTGCGAGCGCCGCGTCGTGTCCGCGACCTCGATAGGTTGGAGCGGCGCGTGAAGCGGCTTGATGCCGTGCTTTCGAGGCGCGATGTCGACTCGCTCTAGCTAGCCGGAGGCGCCCCAATGCGGTCGTTGGGCTGATGCAGGCCTAACGACCGTCGAACGACCGGTAGTCCCAGGAGGCGAGAAACTGCTCGACCCTAGTTGCCTATTGCTTTGACCCCTCGGCGCGCGGCTTCCTCCAGCAAATCGGCGGCCGTCGCAACGCTGACTGCCGGATTAGTCATGCGCGCGGCGAGTTCGCGGGCTCGGGTGGAATATCGCGGGGTGAGGATAGTTCGCAGGTCCGCCAACAACGATTCTTTAGTGGTTTTCGCAAACGGGCGCGTGGTACCCACTTGTAACCTCTTGATCTGAGCTCCCCACATCGGCTGATCGAAGGCCTTCCAAAGGATCAGGCCGGGAACACCTGCTCGCAGGCCCGTGGACGTGGTGCCGGCGCCACCGTGGTGTACGACCGCGCGGCACATTGGGAACACGGCCGCGTGGTTGACCGCGGGCACCACCTTAACGTGGTCGGCTCGCGCATAGCTGAAGTCGTTCCGCCCGGAACAAATCAGCGCGCGCACACCCAAGTGCGCGCAAGATTCGCTGATTACGGTGTATGTGTCGGCAGCAGAGGCAACTGGCATGCTGCCGAATCCGAAGTAAATGGGTTGCGTCCCCGCCGCGATCCACGACGCAACCTCCTGATCAGCATCCGTGGCCAATTCCATCGTGAGCGCACCGACAAACGGACGCTGACCATTAAATCCTGACCATTCGGCAGCCAATCCCGGGAAGCAAACATCGTCGTAGGCCTGAATTTCAAGCGATCCGCGCTGCACGATCCGACGCGTCGAAGAACATGTCGCCTTCGGCAGCCCTAGTCGACAGCGTTGAGCGTCGTCAAGACTCTTCATGAGGCGCCAAAACAACGCGTCGTTTAGCCTCATTACGGAGCGGTTCAGCGACGATGGCAAGAAAGTCCGTAGCTGGCCGTTAGGCCGTATCGGGGTGTAATGATATACAGCCAGTGGAATGTCGTAGCGCTCAGCGACGTTTGCAGCAGTTTGTTCGAAAAGTGGGCCGGTAAATAGCAAGTCAGCGCCATCCGCCAGAGACGTCACTGTTGCAGCTATATCCTCCCCGCATCGCGTTAAGAGATCCCGTATTTCGCGCCACATTCCGACCGGATTCCGGAATTTCCTCGTGTCGGTACGTGGAGGCGTCCATAGGTTGAGCCAAGCTTGGGCATCCACGCCGAATACGGCCGCCGAAAGCCCAGCCGACTCGATGAAGTCAAGCGAGTCAGGCGCGACCGCCATACGGACCTCGTGCCCCCGGCGTACCAGCTCACGAGCGACGGCGGCGCAGGGTTCGGTGTCGCCACGACTTCCATAAGCAGCGAGCACAAATTTCATTGCGAACTAAACCTCACTGTTATTCGAGGTGCTCAAAATGAGCGTCACTCGCGTCTTCCGTCCTGACATCGTCCATCTTCACGGCGCTTCATTTGCGAGTCGTCAAAGGCAGTTGGATCTTGTTTTCCAAAGCCGCACGATGTCAGGCTCAATGGGGTGATGGAATTAGCTTCGAGAAGGTTCCTAGTATCGACAATGCTTTGTCCAGCCATCAGCTCTGCGACACGCGACCAATCGAGCGCACGAAACGTTGGCCACTCCGTGAGCACGACGACAACGTCCGCATCCTTCACCGCTTGGTACGCATCCGAAACGACCGTGATGCCGTCGGTGACGCCGGTGTCCTGCGGCACAACGGGATCGTATGCCGACAACTCGCAGCCCTCGCAAACGAGTCGCTCAGCTATATCGACGGCCGGCGAATGTCGGAGGTCGTTCGTGCCGGCCTTGAAGGCCAAGCCCAAAACACCCACCCGCTTGCCATGCAACGTCCCTCCCGCCGCTGCACGGACTCGATCGACAACACGCGATTTCTGGCGCTCGTTGCTGTCAGCGACCGATTCAAGCAGTGGCAAATCGAGCCCCAACTTCCTCGCGGTGTGGAGCATCGCCGCAGTGTCTTTTGGCAGGCAGGAGCCGCCCCAACCGGGTCCTGGCTGGAGATACGACTTCCCGATGCGCGGGTCGTAACCCATGCCTTCGATCACGGATCGGATGTCCGCGCCCAGCCGATCACACAGCTCAGCAACCTCATTGATATACGACAACCTCGCGGCAAGGAACGTATTAGACGCGTACTTGACCAGTTCGGCGCTCGCCGTATCCATGAAGACTATCGGGGCCGCGAGCGCCTTATATAGTCCTGCAACCTGTTCGGCTGGTGCCGCGCGATCAGAACCGATCACTATACGGTCTGGCATGAGGAAGTCGTCGACGGAGTAGCCTTCGCGGAGAAATTCCGGGTTCGAGACCACACTCACTTGGGGCCGTTGGAGAAGCGCGGTAACACGGGCCGCTGTTCCGACCGGCACCGTTGATTTGACGACAAGGGCGCAACCGTCGGAGAGCGTGTCGCGCAATTGCATCACCGCATCATCGAAATGAGTCAGGTCGACCCGACCGTCGACGCCCATTGGGGTAGGCACACAAAGGAATACGAACTCGACATCGGCCAAGGCATCTGCTGCAGCGTTTGCGTGCTTGAAGCTGAGATGCCCGGAATCGACGCGGGTTCGGACGAGTTCGACGAGTCCAGGCTCGACGATATCCACATGCCCTCGGCTCAGTCGTTGCAGTTTCGATTCGTCGATCTCAAAGCACGTGACAATATGACCTAGCGTCGCAAGGCAAGCGCTGGATGTAAGCCCGACATATCCTGCTCCAAGAACTGCAATTCGCGAACCCATTGATCCCCCTGATTGTCCACCGTCGCGGCGGATTACCACAAACTAGCATTCATACGTCGTCACTTGTCACTAGATGAGCCACACTGTCGAAGCCGTGAGGAATTCCAGTTCATCGGTCTATTCCTTACGGTGCGCTCCTTCGAACAGATACCGGAACCATCCGATCGTGGGGATCAATCCGTCACCCAAATTGGTGACGGGATCCCACCCAAGAGCCTGTCGAGCCAAAGATATATCGGGACAACGCACCTCCGGGTCGTCTGGTGGTCGCGGCATAAACTCAATGTCTGAATCGGACCCAACAACCGTTATCACGCGTTTTGCCAGTTCCAAAACTGTAATTTCTTCGGGGTTGCCGAGGTTAACTGGACCAGGGAAATCCGACTCAATAAGTCGCACGACTCCTTCCACCAGATCGTCGACGAAGCAAAGAGATCGCGTTTGACCGCCATCGCCATGCACCGTCAACGGTTCGCCCCGCAGCGCCTGCCAGATGAACGTGGGTATAGCGCGACCATCGTTCGGGCGCATCCGCGGTCCGTAAGTGTTGAAAATCCGAGCAATGCCCGTGTTCACTGCGAAACGATCACGGTAACTGGTCGTCAGAGCTTCGGCGAACCGCTTCGCTTCGTCGTACATGCTGCGCGGTCCAATGGGGTTGACATTGCCCCAATAACTTTCCGGCTGCGGGTGAACGTGTGGATCCCCGTACACCTCGGATGTGGACGCCAGGATGAAGCGAGCTTGCTTCTCACGAGCAAGTTCTAGGCACTGAAGCGTTCCATTGGAGCCAGCCTTGAGTGTCTCAATCGAGAGACGCGTGTATTCGGGTGGGGACGCTGGACTCGCTAGGTGCACCACGACGTCGAGTGGGCCTGATATTACGAGCTGACTAGTTACATCGCCCTCGAGGAAGCTGAACCTACCGAGCCGTGACAGATCGTCGACATTGGACCGGGCACCTGTGCTGAAATTGTCCAGGCAAAGGACCTCGTAGCCAGCGTGCAGCAGACGTTCGCACAGCGCCGAACCAATAAATCCAGCTCCCCCCGCCACAAACGCTCGACGCATAGCTAATCTAGATCCCCTCGCCCTTCCGATGGCGCGAGTCGTAAACCCCCCGAAACATTAAACCAGATCGTAACCTTCCGCCGGCGAGCACACCGCGAGAACGATGAACGAGGCTGAAGATGGTAGTCAGTCACGCGCCATGCTTGCCGCACACTCATCGATCAATCGCCGGGCTCCCTACGGTCGGCCTCGCCGATAGGCGACCGGTCTCGGTGGCCAGGTAGCAGATTTTGCACCACGTCCGACTGCCGTGCTACGAGCGCCTGCCCTCCATTGAGGAAGTATGCCGGTTTGCTCGATTCGACGACCGGCCTTCGACTTCAGCGGACGGTCTGGAGCCCAGCGCTGCTTGCGACGCTCTGCACCATCTGGCCCGCGGCACCGCGAAGGCCATTAGCAAAGCTTCCGAGCCACCGGGCCGTCTGACGCGGATTCTTCACGAAATTGGCGTAACTGGACTGCCACCAGTAGTTGATCGACATGTTCTCGCCGACGCCCCACACCGCGTGCCACCAGAACAAGGGGATATAGAGCATGTCACCAGGCCCGAGTTCAACGACAGCCCGGTCCGCGTCGGCCCAATCGGGGAATTCAGTCAGATCCGGGTCGGCCACGTTGACCCGTGACAGGTTGTTGCCGATGTAACCGAACGGGTAGGGGTAAACGCGGGCAATCTCCCGAGGCGGGCAGAGCATCACTTGCTTCCTACCACGGACCTGTGTCAAGAAGTTGTCGGCGTAGTCGTAATGCAGTGACGTGAAATTATTGCCCGGGCCGAACCAAAGGTTGACCGCGGCGTACTTTTCCTCATCGACGAAAGCCGGGAACCGGACATCGGGCCAGAGTTCGGGCAAGGCCGTCTTGATAGGCAGTTGCACTGCATAGAGTTCGCCATCCGAGATGGCGCCGCTTGCAAGCAGCTCGATGTAATCTGCGAATTTCATCTCAGACGCGCTGGCCATAGTCCCGCTCTTCGCATCGGGGATGTGAGTACCTGCAGTCGTGACCTTGGACGGGCTTAGCGGGCGGTCACCGATCTTTTCTGTGAGGTAGTCGTTGGTCCACCTCTCCAGTGCGGGCCAACCTGCCGTCGCTCCGGAGATGACAACCGGGCGCTGGGGGGCGATGAAACGCTCCTGCAATTCATCACGGCTTGGGCATTCCAACCTGGGCACCTCGAAGGTGCTGATGACGTCGAACAAGCGTTTCCTCCTACGGCACGGTGACGCTTCACCGCAATCGTGGCAAACTACCACACCGCGTCCATTTGCTCTCTTAGCGCTCCGGGCAATGTCGACTGGCGGGTGTCAGTTATTCGTCTCTTTCCCCGCCGGTCCTGTCGGCTCGATCCGGGCGGATGTATAACCGTCGCGCGGCACCAGTAAACCCTCGCGCGACCGAACGCGCAACGGTCTTGGCACGTTGACAGGTTAGCTCCCGCGATCTACCGGCTCTTGAGGAGCGGGCGTCCAAGAACGCTCCGCTCCGGCCCAGATTCGACGTGGGTGGCAAAGTCACCTTGACGGGAGATTCGCCGTAGTAGCCTGACCCGTGGACCATTCGACGTTGCACAGTTACCTCCCCACGGTCGCGAAGACAGCAGGGGACCACGCAGCGGCTTCGAGGTGGGCAGTCGAGTGAGGGAGGGATCGACGTGGAGTCCGATGTCTTGACGCTGACGGACGCAAGGATTGTTCCGGGACCGCCGCTTCCGCTCGTCATAGAGCCAACGAAAGATGGCTTGGACGTCGTGGCTTGGGCGGAGGCACAGCGCGCCCCGCTTCACGAACTCCTACTTCGCCACGGAGGCATCGTCTTTCGAGGATTCACCGGAGCATCGGTTGAGACATTCCGTAAGTTCATCGCAGCTGTGTCGGGCGAGCCACTTCCCTACGTCGGCAGGACATCGCCTCGGCACGAGGTTGCCGACCGCGTCTACACTTCGACCGACTACCCTCCGCACACGCGGATTCCGCTCCATAACGAATCCTCGTACAGCAAGACGTGGCCGCTGCGCCTCTTCTTCCATTGCGTGATACCACCGGCCAGCGGAGGCGCCACGCCGATAGCCGACAGTCGCAACATCTACCGGCGGATCTCACCTGAACTGCGCCAAAGGCTGGAGGAGCGCGATTACCTCTACGTCCGCCACTTCACGCCGACACTCGGCGTCAGTTGGCAGGAAGCCTTTCAGACAGCGGACCGCGATGAGGTCGAACGGTATTGCGCCGACAACGACATCGACCTCACCTGGGGAGCGAACGACGAACTGACCACTCGGCAGCGCCGACCGGTCTCCGCCACGCATCCGGAAACCGGCGAGAAGACCTGGTTCAACCACCTCACCTTCTTCCACGTCTCCACACTGGATCCCATGGTTGCCGAGGCGTTGCTGTCGATGGGGAAAGAGAACCTGCCGAACAACACCTATTACGGCGACGGCGAGGAAATCGAGCCGGAAGCCCTGGATGAACTGCGCGCCGCCTACGACGCAGAAACGGTTTCGATACCGTGGCAGGAAGGCGACATCATGATGCTCGACAATATGCTCGTCGCCCACAGCCGGGACACGTACAAGCCGCCCCGCAAGATCGTGGTCGGTATGGCAGAACCTTGGTCCCGCAGATAGCGGTGCCCCTTCGACTTCCGCCGGCTACATTGCCACCAGCTAACTCGGCGAGGGCCTAGGGCTTGACAGCATCGTTGGCCTTCTTCGCTTCCTGCGCCCGCGCCACCTGTTCCGCCGTGTAACCGACGAACGTCACTACCGTCGCCAGCAGGACCACCACAACGGCTATTCCCAGCAAACCATCAGTGAAGCCACTATCCAGCGCACTCAACTGTGCGTCATTCATGGACGCCACCGGCCCGGTGACTCCGCCGTGGTGCAGCGTGCGCAAGGTGATGACCGCCTGAATGACCACCAGCACGAGCGGTCCCCCGGTCATTCTCACCATGACGGCAACGGCCGATGCGGGCCCGATTCGGTCCGGGCCGACGCTGGCGATCAGCGACAACATGAGCGGGATTTCGAGCAAGCCCAATCCGATCCCCCCGACGACGAGCGGCAGCACCAGGTTGGGGAAGTACGGGACGTCGCGGTTCAGCGTTGATCCATACAGCATTGCGCACAACAACAAGATCGCGCCGGCGATCACCACCACACGAGGTGGGAACCACTTCACCAGCTGCGAAGATGCGCCCATACCTGTGGCCTGGGCGAGGGCGAACGGGATGAAACTGATGCCCGCCTGCAGCGGGCTGTAGCCCATGATGTCCTGCACATAGAGAGCGATCAGCACGGCCAGCGTGAAACCCGTTCCGCCGGAAAGGAACATGGATCCGTAGGTCGCGAGCCGATTGCGATCGAAGAAGAGGCTGAACGGGACGACAGGGTTCTCAGCGTTGCGTTCCACCATGACGAACAGCACGAGAGTGGCCAAAGCCACCACGAGAGAGCCGATCGTCAAGGCCGACAACCAACCGTTCTCCGGTCCCATCGACAATCCGAAAACTGCCGCGGTGCATACCAACGTGGCCAGTACGGCTCCGGCGACGTCGAGTCTCATCCGCTCTTTCTGCGTTTCCTGCAGCATCGCGCGGGCCACGAAGATCACAATCAGCCCGATGGGCACGTTGACCCAGAACACCAGTCGCCACGACATGTCGGTGAGCATTCCGCCCAACACCAAGCCCATTACCGAGCCGATGCCGATCATCGCACCCAGCACCGCCGTCGCAGCATTGCGTACCGGCCCCTTCGGAAAGGTGGTCGCGACCAGGGCCATACAGGTCGGCGCGATGATCGCGGCCGCGGCGCCGTGCACCAAACGGGCGAGTACGAGGACGCCCCCGTTCCAGGCAACAGCGCACATGCCTGACGCGAGCGTGAACAGGGCGACGCCGATGATGAACGTTCGCTTGCGGCCGATGGTGTCGCCGAGCCGGCCCCCGACCAGCATGAGGCCGCCGAACGTGAGCACATAAGCTGTGATCACCCAGCTGCGCATACCATCTGAAAGGCCCAGCTCATTCTGGATCGTGAAGAGGGCGAGGATCACGACGGGTCCGTCCATCGACGCCATGAGCTGGGTGCCGCCGATCGCTAGAATCACAGCAACAAACCGTCGAGACCTCAGCAAAGCCGGAATGTATCTCCTTTTGACGTCCGGCGTTGTCGGATCGACGGCCGCCGAGCCCGGTTGTACTGCGCTCTCGTCATTCGAGTGAGTTGCTACTCGCTCTCCATCGTTGAGAAACGCCATAATCGGTCACCCTACAGCAAACGTTAGAACCGCGGCAGACCGGTCAAGCGCGAGGGCCCTTGTGCCGGTTGACCATTGCGCGGGGAGCGCGGAGCATTCTCAGGATCGACAAACGGTACAGCAAGGAATTCGAGTAGGCACGGTCGGCGCCGATCGCCCACAGATCCCGCGAATTCTCGAATGCCGTCCGGAAGTCATGTTCGCTCGCCCGGTACGCCTCGAAAACGCGGTCCAGCACAGCGCTGTCCCAGGCCTCGTCACGGGCAGCCGCGCACATCGCGTCGTACGCCGCAGACATCCAGTCTGCGCCGAAGCGCTCTGTCACCGGGCCGGTGTGACGCTGGCGCCGGAGACTCGGTGCGAGGAACTCGTCTATTGCGTCGTCGTCGTCGGCCTTCAGTTCAAGGCCGATGGCCGCCGATATCCGCGACACCTCCCGGCGCCAGTCTTCGAGGAGGTTGGCATAGTCGACGAACACTCGTGCCACGCCACGCGTGTTCCGCTCAGCCAGTAAGCAATTCTTCAGCCACAGGGCGCTAGCGAGTTCGGGTGTGGTCGGGCCCGCTGCGCCCAGTGACGCGATGACCTCCTGCGGGTGACGCAACGCAATCACCGCCGCGACGTCTAGCCCTGCTGTACTAGCCGCTTCGAACCACAGATCGGACAGGGCCGTTATGTGGGTGTCTTTGATGACCACGAGCGGCCCGTCCGGCAGGTCGGAGAGAAATGCACCGATCTTGGCCTTCCATGCGGCCTTCTCACCTGTGTCGAAGGCAACATCCTCCAGCAGCCGCAGAGACGGATCGAATCCCGCGCTGCCGTGCCGGCGCAAAATCTTCTCGTTCAAGACGAGGGTTGCGCGGGGCTCCCAATAGCCCCGCGGATTGTGATCATCGGCGGGTCTCACGTCGGCCGGCAGTGCACCTCCGCACAGCGACAGCACCCGCGCCAGCGCCGAGGTCCCGGACCGGCCTTGACCCAACACGAAGAGAATTATCCGGCGGGCCTCCGCTTTCGGGCGGGCCGGATCTTCCATCTTCAGATCCTCTTCCACGGAGTCCCCCCCACAGCCTTCACCATTTGCCCAGCACCGCCGAATCTCGGCATCAGCCGACACCGACTGGACGAATTCTCTCGCATGTCACCCTCCTAAGCATTCGACGCGTTCCGGTTACAGGTCCCAATTCGACGGGTCCTAGAGCTCGGTGACGTTCGACAGCGACAGATCTTTACCGTCGATTCGGCGGATATCAGTTGGCGCCGCCGGCAATCGCAGACTCGACAAACGGTTGTAGCTTCGATCGAAGAAATGCACATTGCCTGGGACATAGCGTCTGCCCAATCTCGTTGCGTACCCGGACTCTCCGACAACCACGACGTCCTTGTCCACCGAAAGTCCGCGCGTGAGCAGTTCGCCGACGTGCACCACCACGCCGTGACGGTTGACGAGGTTGCCCCCGCGTGAATCGCATATCAGCCATTCGCCGTCCTCAAGGAATACAACGTTGTGGCAGCCCGCACCGGGAACGGTGAATCTATTTTTGACCTCGAAGTTTTCGTCCGTTTGCACCAGCTCGCTGAATTTGCCGTTCGCCAACCCGTTCTGCAACAGGAGGTAGATGGAACCTTGTTCAGCGACGATGGAGTTGATATGGACATACTTCCCGCCCGCAACGATGTAACGATCGGGTCCGGATTTGTAACTCGCGAATTCCTCCCCGAGGGGATAGAACTCCTCTTCCAATTCGAAGTTCTCGTTGAAGCGCAGGATCCTCTGGCAAAAAGTATCGATGACATGGAGTTTTTCGCCGATGAAATCCATCTGGTGACAATTGGTGTGCAGACCGTCGACGACAACCGATTCCCGCCGAATTCGATTGTTCTCGACCTCCAGCTTGATGACGCGGCCAAGCAGTTTGCCTCGTAGTTGTAACGGTTTGCCCCGCAGCTGTATGCGGCTCAGTAGGATTCCCGTGTCGTAGATGTCATGCGCTTGGTAACAGTAGATGCATCCGTTTTTGATGGTTACACCGAAGAACACCCCACCCATGATCTTCATCCACTCCCGACCGTTGACTGCGTACAGTCCTTCCCGGGACGCCACGACGTGGGTGTAGCCCGCGAGGTCCCTGTTTCGCACCCGGATCAAACCCAGTCGATACACCAGGCGGTCCACTATCTTGAAGTTCAGAATGGTCTTGAAATCGGTGAATGTCGATGCCATTGAGTGCCGAATCATCCCACGTCGGGATTTCGGCAGCTCCTCTTGGAACTGACGGAAAATCACGACGTTTCCCTCGGGATCCTTTATGGAGAGGAGCCATCTTCCCCAAAAGCTGAACCACGGGAGGCGTTCGAATCCCAAATTCCTCGGCGGTTCCTCGAGTTCGATGTCGTGCCGCCTCAAGCGTTCTTTCAGGTCCTCCATGTCCTGAATCTGCAGGAGGAAGCGAGCCGTCCCCGGGGTGGCGGCACCGGGTTTGAAACTTTCGACGTCGTGAATTACCAGCCCACGACCGATCGAGCCGGTGCTCAGGTAATAGGGGCGAGGGTATCCGTAGACCTCGCGATGAAATTTGATGCCCAAACTCCGACGATAGAAATCGGCGAGCTTTTCCGGATCGGCCGAGACGAGTTCGACAGATACGAGTCCCTCAACCACGCTGTCCGTCACCTCGGTCCTCCTTCAGCGGGCGTCTTCTGCAGAGTTCGATGAATTGAGCCGTCGTGCAAGGGTCCAACCAGCACGGCCGATGCGGGCCGCGACTTCGATATCTCGGTCAGCGGAGAGGACTCGGCCGGATCGACGTCGCCTTGGGCGGGTTGTGTGGCGCCAGCGAGCGTGCGAGATCGCTGGACTGAAGTCGTTTGAGGAGCACGTGCGTGCGTTTGCACGCGACATTCGGTGGTCGGCGCGAAACCAAGTCGAGCATTTTCTTTGCTCCGGAGGGCCGACATTTCCGAAATCGACAACTCGGGGAACCGGCTTGCGCAGTACGCTTTTGCTGGTCGTGTTTGCGATCGGCTCAGATTGGGGGGCTCATGTGCGGAATCGCTTCCATTCTCGATGTGCGGGGCGATCCCCGTGTACTGCGTGAGCGGGCCGTTACGATGGCGCGACTCTTGCGCCATCGAGGTCCGGACTGGAGCGGTATCTACGCCGACGAGAACGCGGTCCTCGCCCACGAGCGGTTGTCGATCGTTGACGTGGAGCACGGTGCCCAGCCTTTGACGGATCAGGCCGTCGAACTCGTCCTCGCAGTGAACGGCGAGATCTACAACCATCGAAGCCTCCGAGCTGAATTCCGCGATTACCCGTTCAAGACCGCGTCGGATTGTGAGGCGATCATCCCGCTCTACAAGCGATACGGGACCGACTTCCTCAATCGCCTCAGCGGAATTTTCGCCTTCGTTCTCTACGACAAGCGGAACGATGATTTTCTCGTCGCCCGGGATCCCATTGGCGTCATCCCGCTCTACACCGGCCGAGACGAACACGGCAACCTGTATGTCGCCTCGGAGATGAAGGCGCTGATTCGTTACTGCCGGCACATCGAGGACTTTCCGCCCGGCCACTATCTGACACGGGGCCTCGACCAACCCAGGCGCTACTACGACCCGGACTGGCGCGACTTCTCGGCGGTCTCCGGGCGCCCCCTCGACATCGCCGGTTTGCGAACCGGACTCGAAGCCGCCGTTCATCAGCAGTTGATGTCCGACGTTCCGTACGGCGTCCTGATCTCGGGTGGACTCGACTCGTCCGTCATCTCGGCGGTCACTGCCGGATTCGCCGCGAACCGAATCGAAGACGGAGACCGGACCCAGGCCTGGTGGCCTCGGCTGCATTCGTTCTGTATCGGCCTTGAAGGCTCTCCCGATCTCGCCGCCGCCCGAAAGGTCGCGACGGCGATCGGTACTGTGCACCACGAATTCCAGTTCACGGTGCAGGAGGGCATTGATGCGCTCTGGGATGTGATCTACCACATCGAGACATACGACGTAACTAGCATCCGCGCCTCGACTCCGATGTATCTGATGATGCGACGAATCAAAGCGATGGGGATCAAGATGGTCCTCTCGGGCGAAGGCGCCGACGAGGTCTTCGGCGGGTACCTCTATTTCCACAAGGCTCCCGGCGCCCGGGAATTCCACGAAGAAACCATCCGCAAACTCGACCTGCTTCACAAGTACGACTGCCTGCGTGCGAATAAAGCCGCCGCTGCATGGGGGGTGGAGATCAGGGTGCCATTCCTCGATCGTGAATTCCTCGACATCGCAATGTCTTTCGATCCCCGCGAGAAGATGGTCGGTCAGGGCAGAATGGAGAAGTGGCCGTTGCGGAGGGCCTTCGAAGGACGGCTGCCCGAGGAGATCCTGTGGCGACAGAAGGAGCAGTTCTCCGACGGTGTCGGCTATCGGTGGATCGACTCGTTGAAGGCGATCGCAGAGGCCCAAGTGTCCGACAGCCAGATGCAAAGTGCGCGATACCGTTTCCCGGATAATCCGCCGGCAACCAAAGAGGCGTACATGTACCGGGAGATTTTCGAATCGCACTTTCCCGGACGCGCTGCAGCTGCCTGTGTCCCTGGCGGTCCAAGCATTGCCTGCAGCACCCCTGCAGCCATCGCCTGGGACATGAGCTTTGCGAAGAATGCCGACCCGTCGGGTCGCGCGGTGCTCGGCGTCCACCAGGTTGCGATCGCCGAGGCGTAGGGGCGGAGCACAAGAGCGGCTTCCGAGAGCGACGTCAGAGCACGACTCGGTGGCGCCAAGCCTTCGGCTGGCATGATTCGCGGTCTCAATGAACACCCCCTGGTTCCCCCCAACCATCAGGTCCGCGTGCTTGCCCTCATCGAGTGAGTCAATCGCCAAGCGAGCCTTGATGTTCGGCATGTCCGCCTATCGCCCGCCGGTGGGGCGGGAGACAACAACAGCCGAGTTTCGACGAGATGGGTTTGCGAAGGTCTTGCTACAAGGAACTCGCGCCCTCGGATCTCCCACCGCGACACCTCAAGCTTCCAACGAGAGCTTGAGTTGTTCGACGTACGTACGTATCGCTTCGTCGGATGTCATCTCGTCGTGCCCGCAATCGACTGAGTGCACCGTCAAGTCGCCGGACACGTACTGTCGCCAATCTTGCGGGTTGTTCACAATCTCGCCCCGGGTTGCGGAGAACACGATCATGTCGCCGTCGAATACGTCAGGTACATGCTCGCGTAGGTACGAGAGATTGGTGTTGTGGTTATAGACCGCGAACTCGAAGATCGGTTTGGGCGGCAGGACGAATTCCACTACTTGCCCCTGCTGGCGAATCAGCTCTTCGGCCCGCCGGTATGTCAGCCGCTCTGACTCCTCGGAGAGATCGATACCGCTTGACCGTAAGAAGAGATTCAGCAGACGATCCTCGGCAGGATTCTCGTCTTCTACAGTGCCTCCGGGTCCATCGGCGCTGAGCACGGGATCCAGCATGACGAGGTTCTTGACGATGCTTCCTCGTCGGCGAAGCTCCACGGCTATTTCGTGGGCGACCGGACCTCCGAAGGACCATCCGAGGAGGTTGTAGGGACCTTCGGGATAGATAGCTTGGATCCGGTCGGCGTAGTTCTTCGCCATGTCTCGGATCGATCGAGGAGCGACCTCGCCATCCTCTGGAATCTGGTTGATGCCGATGATCGGACAATCGAGATACTCGCGCAGACCGCGGTACGCGTAGCTCTGCCCGTTACCTTCGTGAATGCAACACAGGGGGACGCCCGTTCCCTCCTTGAACACCTCGACGGGAACCAGTTCCACCCCGCTGTCGGCGCTGTCGAGTTGCTCGCTCAGGCTCCTGACGGAAGGGGCATGGAACAACGTGCGAACGGCGAGATGGGTGTCGAGCGCTCGGTTGATGGCGGCGACCACCCGCATGGCCGACAGCGAATCGCCGCCGAGTTCGAAGAAGGAGTCGTCGACGCTGACGCGGTCTAGGCCCAGGACTTGGGCGTAGATGCCGGCCAG
>NZ_LZJE01000325.1:0-601 GCF_001666865.1 Mycobacterium sp. E136 | reverse complement strand
CGGCGTTCCTCGAAAGGCCTTTGGGTGTAATCGATGTCGTCTCGCGCGAGCAGATCGAACGCGATGAAGGCCGCGGGTGTCTTCTCGGCCAGCATCCGGACCCGCGAGTCGGCGGGGTGGATGCGTTGTTGCAGGGCCTCGAAGTCGAGGCCATGGCCGGCGGCGACGACGATCTCGCCGTCGATGACGCAGCGTCCGGGTAGCTCCGTCCTCGCGGCCTCGACCAGTTCGGGGAAGTAGCGGGTCAGCGGGCGTTCGTTGCGGCTGCCGAACTCGACCTCATCGCCGTCGCGGAAGCAGATCGACCGGAAGCCGTCCCACTTCGGTTCGTAGGACGCGTCCGCGGGAATCGACGCCACCGATTTGGCCAGCATCGGCTTCACCGGCGGCATCACGGGCAGGCGCATTCGGCCATTGTCGCAGTGCCGTCCGCGCTGAACCGGCGATGACATTTCCCGGTGTCGACGGTCAGAAGTGGCGTGGACGCAATAATGGGCGGGGTGGACCTTCCCGTAACGCCGCCGGTGAAGCCGATGCTGGCCAAATCGGTGGCGTCGATTCCCGCGGACGCGTCCTACGAACCGAAGTGGGACGGGTTCCG